>NZ_DCYC01000100.1:0-3200 GCF_002330965.1 Arsenicicoccus sp. UBA2120 | reverse complement strand
CAGAACGTCGACGACCTGCACGAGCGCGCGGGCAGCGCCGTGCTCGCCCACGTGCACGGCAGCCTGTTCGCGACGCGGTGCGCGGACTGCGGGGAGGCGCCATACGAGGAACCGCCCGTGCCACCCGCCCCGGTGGAGCGACTCGACCCGCCGACCTGCACCCGCTGCGGCGGGCTGCTGCGGCCCGGCGTCGTGTGGTTCGGCGAGATGCTGCCGACCGCGCCGATGTCGCGGGCGGAGGAGGCGGTCGAGGAGTGCGACCTGGTGCTGGTCGTCGGCACCTCGGGTCTCGTCCACCCCGCGGCCGGCCTGCCGCACCTGGCCCGCGCCCGCGGGATCCCCGTCGTCGAGATCAACCCCGCGCCCACCGAGCTGAGCGACGCCGTCGACGAGGTATGGCGGGAGACCGCCGCCCGCGCGCTCCCCGCAGTGGTGGCCGCCGTCCTCGCCTGACGTCCGCCAGGTCGTCATCGCACGGCCTCCTGAGGTTCACGTGTGACGGTGAACGTTGCTGTGGCGCACCAGCGCTCACCCCGCGGCAGCACCCTCCCCGAGGAGCTCGTGATGATGTCTCGCCGCACACCCATCGCTCTCGCCGTCGTCGTCGGCCTCGTGCCGGCCACCGCACTCGCCGTCAGCATCGCCGCTGACGAGCCGGCCGTCGCCCAGGCCCCGGCCGCTCCCCAGCCGAAGGCCGCGTTCGACCGGTTCGTCGGCAAGGTCCAGGTCGTCCGCGACGTCGGCGCCAGGACGCCCACCACCAACGCCGAGGGCGAGCCCGTCCTGCGCGGCGTCGTCTTCGAGGACAAGGACAAGGACAGCGCCTGGCAGGCCAAGGACAAGGGCGTCGCCGGGGTCAAGGTCAGCAACGGCATCGACGTCGTCCGGACCGACGCCCAGGGTCGCTACGAGCTCCCGGTCCGGGACAAGATGACCGTCTTCATCACCCAGCCGTCGGGCTACCAGGTCCCCGTCGACAGCAACAACGTGGCCCAGTTCGCCTACAACCACGCCCCCAAGGGGACCCAGCAGAAGCTGCGCTTCGGCGGGATCGAGCCCTCCGGCCCGCTGCCGTCGATGGTCAACTTCCCGCTCGCGCCGTCCAAGGCCACGGCCGCCGACACGCAGCGCTGCGTCGCCGCCGGGGACCTGCAGACCTACTCCGGCCGCGAGATCGGCTACGGCCGCGCCGGCGGCCTCAAGCACCTGGCCGACCGCGGTGACCTGGGCTCGTGCGGCGTCCTGTTCCTCGGCGACGTCGCCGGCGACGACCTCGGTCTTTACCCCCGCATCAAGGAGGCGGCCGGCCAGATCGACGCGCCCCTGCGCTTCGTGCCGGGCAACCACGACCTGGACTACGACGCGACGGACGACAAGGACTCCTTCGACACCTTCCGCCAGCAGATGGGTCCGGCCTACTTCTCCTACGACGTGGGCAAGACCCACTTCGTCGGGCTCGACAACGTGGTCTTCCCCTGCAAGAAGGCCACGGACAACGCTGACGGCAAGCGCCCCTCGTGCGACGACCCGGCCAAGCCCGTCTACAACGGCCGCCTCACCGACGAGCAGCTGCAGTGGCTCAAGAACGACCTGGCCAACACGCCCAAGGACTACCAGGTCGTCCTGGCCAGCCACATCCCGCTCGTGAGCTTCGCCGACATGACCAGCCCCATCCACAGCACCGACAACGTCAAGGAGATCTGGAAGCTCCTCGAGGGTCGCAAGGCGCTGTCGCTGTCGGGCCACACCCACTCGCTGGAGAACATGCGCGCGGGTGACTCCTACGGCCCCTGGCAGAAGGCCGCGGGCGTCTCCACGCTGCCGTTCCCGCACATCGTCGCCGGCGCGCTCTCGGGCGACTGGTACTCCGGCGACCTGGACGTCGACGGCCTGCCGATGGCGACCCAGCGTGACGGCGGCCGGCCCGGTCACCTGGTCCTGGACATGAAGGGCAACGAGTTCCGCGAGACCTTCGTGGTGACCGGCGAGCCGGAGCAGAAGCAGATGGCGCTCGGCATCAACTCGCCGCACTGGCGGAGCTGGTTCACGACGCTGTCCCAGTGGCGCCAGGCCAACCCGCCGTCGGCCAAGGACCTCGTCCCGCCCCTCAGCTACAACGACCTCGGCGACCCGCACCTGGTGACCCCGCAGGACCTGGCCGGTGGCAGCTACCTGACCGCCAACGTCTGGAACGGCACCACCGGCTCCAAGGTCGAGGTGTCGATCGACGGGGGCGCCAAGGCGCCGGCCCAGCGCACCCAGCAGGCCCGTGGGGAGGAGTACCGCGTCGGAGCCGAGTGGGCCGACCCCTACGCCGCGACCCGCCAGCTGAGCGTCAACCGCTACGCCCAGCAGAGCACCTCGGGTGACCCCCGTTCCCAGGGCTACGAGCTCTACCGCGGCTCGAAGTACGGTCCGGGTGCGGCCCGTCCCGGCAACAACATCGCGGACCGTATGTCGCACCTGTGGCGCCTCCCGCTGCCGGCCAACCTCGGTCGGCGTCCACCGGGCGGAGGTGACGGCGACCGACCGGCTCGGTCGTCGCTTCACCGAGACCATCAGCTTCGAGGTCGTCGAGAAGCGCCCGCAGATGGAGTTCCGCAAGGAGCTGTTCACCACCGGCGGCTGACGATCCCGCTGTGCCGCAACCGCGCCCGCCCGCCGTGACCCCGTCACGGCGGGCGGGCCGGCATACGGCACCTCTAGGATTGCGGGGACACCCGACGACCGAGAGGGACCCCAGATGACCGCGCCCCAGCTGCCCTCCCGCCTCGAGACCGTCCGCGAGACGATCCTGCGCCGCAACCCTGGCGAGGTCGAGTTCCACCAGGCCGTCGACGAGGTCCTCGTCAGCCTCGGGCCCGTGCTGGAGCGCCGTCCGGACTACGTCGACGCGAGCATCCTCGAGCGCCTCGCCGAGCCCGAGCGGCAGATCATCTTCCGCGTGCCGTGGGTCGACGACCACGGCCGCGTGCAGGTCAACCGCGGCTTCCGCGTCGAGTTCAACTCCGCGCTCGGCCCCTACAAGGGCGGGCTGCGCTTCCACCCCAGCGTCTACCTCGGGATCGTCAAGTTCCTGGGCTTCGAGCAGGTCTTCAAGAACTCCCTGACGGGGCTGCCGATCGGCGGCGGCAAGGGCGGCTCGGACTTCGACCCCAAGGGCCGCTCCGACGGCGAGGTCATGCGCTTCTGCCAGTCGT
>NZ_DCYC01000098.1:0-24473 GCF_002330965.1 Arsenicicoccus sp. UBA2120 | reverse complement strand
ACAGGCCGATCTTGCCGCCCTGCACGTACGGCGTCAGCAGGTCGATGACCTTGATGCCCGTCTGGAACATCTGCGTCTTGGACTCGAGCTGGTCGAAGGCCGGCGCCTGGCGGTGGATGCCCCAGCGCTCGTTGACCTCGAAGCGCTCGCCCTCGGCGAGGTTGAGCACCTCGCCGGTGGTGTTGAAGACCTTGCCGAGCGTCACGTCGCCGACGGGGACGGTGATCGGGCCGCCGGTGTCGCGCACCGTCGCGCCGCGGACGAGGCCGTCGGTGGGCTGCAGGGACACGGCGCGCACGAGGTTGTCGCCGATGTGCTGGGCGACCTCGAGGTTCAGCGTCTTGGTCTCACCGCCGAGCTCGACGTCGACCTTGAGCAGGTTGTACATCTCGGGCATGGCGTCGGCGGGGAACTCCACGTCGACGACCGGGCCGATGGAACGGGAGACCCGACCGACGCCGCCCTCGGCGGGGGCGCCCTGCTGGGCCTCGTTCATGGTGGCAGTCATGGCTGTCTCTACCTTCTTGTGTTGGGCGGCTTACTTGGCGTCCGCGAGGGCGTTGGCGCCGCCCACGATTTCGCTGATCTCTTGGGTGATCTCGGCCTGACGAGCCTGGTTGGCCAGACGCGTGTAGGTCTTGATGAGCTCCTCGGCGTTGTCCGTCGCCGACTTCATCGCGCGCTGGCGCGACGCGAGCTCGGAGGCGGCCGCACCCAGCAGGCAGGTGTAGATGCGTGAGGTGACGTACTTGGGCAGGAGCGCGTCGAGCACGGTCTCGGCGTCCGGCTCGAACGAGAACTGCGGCTGCAGGCCCTCGTCGCCCGGCTCCTCCAGGAAGCCCTCGTCGACGTCCACGCGCTGACCCCGCTCCACGACCTCCAGCGGCAGCAGGCGCAGGGCCCGGGGCTGCTGGGTGACCATGGTGCGGAAGCGGGTGTAGACGACGTGGATCTCGTCGCAGCCGCCGTCCTCGGTGTCGCGCAGGAAGTCCTGCATGACGCGCTCACCGATCTCCTGCGCGTGCGCGAACTTGGGCGCGTCGCTGAAGCCCTCCCAGGCATCGGCATACTGGCGGTCGCGGAACTTGAACCACGCCACGGCCTTGCGACCGACGATGTAGGGCACGACCTCCTTGCCCTCGGACCGCAGCCGCTCCATGAGCTCGTTGGCGGTCTTGAGCGCGGACGCCGAGTAGGCCCCGGCCAGGCCGCGGTCGCTGGTGATGATGAGGACGCCGGCCCGTCGGCCCTCGCTCGTGCGTGTGGTCAGCGGGTGATCCTCGCCTGCGTATGACGCCGCCGCCGACACCGCACGCGTCAGCGCGTGGGTGTAGGGGGCTGCGCTCATGACGGCCTCGCGGGCCTTGACCACGCGGGAGGCGGCGATGAGCTCCATCGCCTTGGTGATCTTTTTGGTCGCGCTGACGGACCGGATGCGCTGGCGGTAGACCCGCATCTGCCCACCCATGTAGTTGCCGCCTTCCTGGGGTTCTTGCCTGGAGTGTCTGGTGTCCGGTGTGCCGCTGGTGACGGCGGTCGGTGCCGGGATCTCCCCGCGGGGTCTCCCCCGGCACCGACGCGCGCGTCAGGTCAGTGGCGCTCGATCTGCGCGCGGTCCATCTCGTCGTCCTCGATGGAGCTGAACTCCTCGTGGCCCGGGTGGATGCCCGCGTGCTCGGTGCCCGGACGGAACTGCTGCTTGAACGCCGTCATGGCGTCCTCCATCGCGGCCTTGGCGTCGTCGTCCAGCTTCTTGGTCTCGCGGATCGCGTCCAGGATGCCGCCGCGCTCGCGCCGGACGTAGTCGATGAACTCCGCCTCGAAGCGGCGCACGTCGTCGACGTCCACGTCGTCCAGCTTGCCGGAGGTGCCGGCCCAGACCACGAGGACCTGGTCCTCGACGGCCATCGGCGACGCCTGCGGCTGCTTGAGCAGCTCGACCAGACGGGCACCGCGGGCCAGCTGCTGGCGCGACGCGGGGTCCAGGTCGGAGGCGAACATGGCGAAGGCCTCCATGGCGCGGAACTGCGCCAGGTCCACCTTGAGGCGACCCGAGACCTCCTTCATCGCCTTGATCTGCGCGGAGCCACCGACGCGGGACACCGAGATGCCCACGTCGACGGCCGGACGGACGTTGGCGTTGAACAGGTCGCCCTGCAGGTAGATCTGGCCGTCCGTGATGGAGATGACGTTGGTCGGGATGTAGGCCGACACGTCACCGGCCTTGGTCTCGATGATCGGCAGACCCGTCATCGACCCGTGCCCGAGCTCGTCGGACAGCTTGGCGCAACGCTCCAGCAGCCGGCTGTGCAGGTAGAACACGTCGCCGGGGTAGGCCTCGCGGCCCGGCGGGCGGCGCAGCAGCAGCGACACGGCGCGGTAGGCCTCGGCCTGCTTGGACAGGTCGTCGAAGACGATGAGGACGTGCTTGCCGTCATACATCCAGTGCTGGCCGATGGCTGAGCCGGTGTAGGGCGCGAGGTACTTGAAGCCCGCAGCGTCGGAGGCCGGGGCCGCGACGATCGTGGTGTACTCCATCGCGCCGGCCTCCTCGAGGGTGCCACGCACCGAGGCGATGGTGGATCCCTTCTGGCCGATGGCGACGTAGATGCAGCGGACCTGCTTGTCCGGGTCGCCGGACTCCCAGTTGGCGCGCTGGTTGATGATCGTGTCCACCGCGACCGTGGTCTTGCCGGTCTGGCGGTCGCCGATGATCAGCTGACGCTGGCCACGGCCGATCGGGATCATCGAGTCGATGGCCTTGATGCCGGTCTGCATCGGCTCGTGGACCGACTTGCGCGAGACCACGTTGGGCGCCTGCAGCTCGAGGGCGCGGCGGCCCTCGGCCTGGATCTCGCCCAGGCCGTCGATCGGCTGGCCCAGCGGGTTGATCACGCGGCCCATGAAGGCGTCGCCGACGGGCACGGACAGCACCTCGCCGGTGCGCTTGACCGGCTGGCCCTCCTCGATGCCGGAGAAGTCACCCAGGATGACGACACCGATCTCGTGCACGTCGAGGTTGAGGGCGAGGCCGAGCGTGCCGTCCTCGAACTCGAGCAGCTCGTTGGTCATGGCCGAGGGCAGGCCCTCGACGTGGGCGATACCGTCACCGGCGTCGACGACACGACCGACCTCTTCGCGCGAGGCCGCACCAGGGTGGTACGACTGCACGAAGCTGTCCAGGGCGTCCCGGATCTCGTCCGGACGGATCGAAAGCTCCGTCATCTCTAACTTCTCTCCTCGTAGCGGTCGCGCGGACCGACGTTGGTGTGTCTGGTGGTGCGTCGGACCCGCACTCAGGCGCCGAAGTGACGGCGCGCTGCGTCGAGCTTGGTGACGATGGTGCCGTCGACGACCTCGTCGCCGACCTGCACCCGGATGCCGCCGACGACCTGCGGGTCGAGGACGACCTTGAGCAGGACGGGGCGGCCGTAGGTCTGGCCCAGCGCGGCGGCCAGGCGGTCGTGCTGCTCCTGCGAGAGCGGGCTGGCGACGGTGACGACCGCGCTCAGCTGCGCACGTCGGGCGGCGGCGACCGAGAGGTACTCCTCGATGACGGTCGAGACCTTGCGGCCACGACCCGCGACGACGGCCTGGTGGGCCAGGCGCCGCGTCTCGGGGTGGGCCTTGCCCGCGAGGAGCTGGTCGACGACCTGCCCCTTGCGCTCGGCCGGCAGCTGCGGGTCCGAGAGCGCCTCGCGCAGCTCGGGCGACCCGGTGACGGTCCGCTCGAACCTGAAGAGCTGCTCCTCGACGTCGTCCGCGCGTCCGGCGTTCTCCGACAGCGCCACCTGGGCCTCGACGGCCAGCAGCTCGACGGTGTCGGACAGGTCCCGCGCCTTGGACCAGCGCTGGGAGGCGACCGCGCCGAGCACGTCGAGCGTGCCGGGCTGCACCTTGCCCTCGAGCAGGCGGCGGACCAGGCCCCGCTTGCTCTCCGCGTCCCGCGAGGGATCGGCGAGCGCGCGGCGCAGGGTGGCGGACCCGTCGATGACCCCGGCGACCGAGAAGAGGTCCTCGGACACGGCGGACCAGTCGGCCCCCGACTCCAGGACGCCCTGCAGGGCCTTGCGGCTCTCGATGAGTCCTCCGCGCGACGCGCCCTGCATCAGAACGCCCCGTCCGTCTGCTCGCCGGCCCGGGAGGCGCCGGCGCTGGCGCCGCTGCCGACGACCTGCGGACGGATGTCACCGGACTCGAGCTCGGCGAGGAAGCGGTCGACGATGCCCTTCTGACGGGTCTCGTCGTGCAGCGACTCGCCCACGATGCGGCTCGCGAGGTCGGTCGAGATGCGACCCACCTCGGAGCGCAGCGAGACGACCGCCTGCTGGCGCTCGGCCTCGATCTGCTTGTGCGCCGACTCGGTGATCCGGTTGGCCTCGGCCTGGGCCTGACCACGCATCTCCGCGACGATCGCCGCGCCCTGCTCCTTGGCCTCCTCGCGGATGCGAGCGGCCTCGTCACGAGCCTCGGCGAGCTGCGCCTTGTACTCCGCCAGGGCGGCCTCGGCCTCGCGCTGCGCGGCCTCGGCCTTGTCCATGCCGCCCTCGATCGCGGCGGTGCGCTCGGCGTACGCGCGCTCGAGGTTGGGCACGACCTTCTTGGCGACGACGAACCACAGGATCGCGAACACCACGAGGGTGAAGATGAGCTCGGGGATGTGCGGGATCAGCGGCATGTCGTTGCCGCCCTCGGCGGCAGGCACGGCCGCGACGAGCGACGTGGCAGTTAGCTGCACGTTCTTCTCCTACCTAGACGACGGACTTCGAGCGGGTGACGCGCGAGGTCGTCAGTTGTTGATGAAGAAGAGGACGAAGCCCAGGATCGCGAGGGCCTCGGCCACGGCGAAGCCGAAGATCGCCTGCGGACGCAGGAGACCGGCGGCCTCGGGCTGGCGGGCGATGCCGTTGATCAGGGCGGCGAAGATGAGACCGATGGCGATGGCCGGGCCGAGCGTCGCGATGCCGTAGCCGACGAGGGACATCGAGCCGCTGATCTCCAGGAAGTGCTGCATCTCTAGATTTCTCTCTCTGTGGGTGACCCGGGAGGCTGCCCGCCCGGGAGTCTGTGGGGTGTATTCGGTTGTGGTCGAACGGCGCTGGGCCGGTGGATCAGTGCTCGTCAGCCACGGCGCCACCGAAGTAGGAGGCGGCGAGCATGACGAACACGTAGGCCTGGATGGCCTGGATCAACAGCTCGAGGAGCTGCATGAGGAAGCCCATCACGAAGGCGCCGACGCCGGCGACCATGAAGCCCGGGTTGCCGGACAGCAGGAGGTAGGCACCGCCGAGGATGAACACACCCATCAGCATGTGGCCGGCGAACATGTTGCCGAACAGACGGAGGGTGAGCGTGAGCGGCCGGATGAGGAAGAAGCTCGCGAACTCGAGGATGAAGATGATCGGCGCGAGGAAGATCGGGACGCCGGCCGGCACGAGCATCTTGAAGTAGCCGCCGAGGCCGTGCTTCTTGATGCCGGCGTAGTGGTAGCCGATGTACACGATCGCGACGAGCGGGATCACCATGCCGATGCGGCTGAGCGTCGGGAAGTTGGTGAACGGCGTGGAGCCGAACCAGTTGTTGACGATGATGAACAGGAACAGCGCGAACAGCAGCGGGGTGAAGCGCTTGAAGTCGCGGGAGCCGATCATGTCGCGGGCCACGCCGTTGCGGACGAAGTCGTAGGCCTGCTCGAGGAACCACTGACGCTTGGTGGGGACGACGGCCACGCGCTTGGAGGCCCACAGCAGCCACCCGACCAGGAGCACGACCGACAGCAGGGCCAGCAGCATCGGGCGGGTGAACCAGTCACCGATCAGCGGGACGTAGAAGTCGCCGGGAGAGGGCGGGGTGAATCCCTCGCCGCTGGACGCCGGGAGGCTACCGATGGCAGGCCTGGCGGTGACGATCACTGTGTCTCCTCGTTGAAGCTGAACAGGACGATGTGGACGCGAACGGCAGCGGGGCGTGGACTCGTCATCACAGTCAGGCCCTACCGTACCGGACCCATACGACATACAGAGAAAGGGCGAACCCGACGGCGATGCCCACCGGCAGCAGGAATCCCGTGCCCCACCAGACGTCGAGACCCTTGCCGATCAACCCGAAGGCGACCGGGCCCGAGATGAGGTAGGACGTGACGTCGGTGGCGGTCGAGTGCGCCAGGGCGTCCGCGGTGCGCGGCGTGTGCTGCTCGTCGGCGGGGTCGCGCTGGTCGGAGGTGCTCATCGGCGGTCCTCCCCACCCAGGTCGGGGTAGATCTCGTGACGTCCGCGGGCGAACGCGACCGTGTGGCAGACCTGCCACACGAGCACCCCGGCGACCGCTCCCCCGGCGAAGGCCATGGGCTCCATGAAGCCGGCCTCGCGCAGCAGCGCGTAGACGAGGAACAGCAGGCCCAGCTGCGTGGCGTAGACCACGAAGGCACCGGGCAGGACCGTTGCAGCGGGGCCCTTGACCAGGGCCGAGACGGCCACGACGCCGAGGGCGAAGAAGGCGGTGGTGGTGGCGGCGCCCAGCGAGGCGCTGGCCAGGCCGCGCCACCCGCGGTAGAGGGCGCCCGCCCCGGCGACGAGGGGCAGCGCCGCCACGGAGCCGAGGACCGCTGTGCGCAGCATCGCGGACGAGACGTCCGGGCTGGGGGTGCGGGGGCGCCGTGCGGGCAAGGGGCTGTCCTCGGGTCGGGGTGGGGCTCGAGCAACGGGTCTGGCGGGGCGGGTGATCAGCCTCCGCACACTCGCCGTCGAGCGCTTGTGAACGCTATCACAAGGTCTGCCGGTCGAGGGAGCTGCGATGGCTGAACGTGAGGTAGCTCGCGACGAGAATCGCTGCAGCGACCGCGATCACGGGGATCCAGCCGTCGAACATCGCGACCGCCAGCACGCCGACCGACACGATCGCCGCCCAGAGGTAGAGCAGCAGCACGGCGTGGGGGTGGCTGTGCCCGGCCCGCAGCATCCGGTGGTGCAGGTGGTGGGCGTCCGGGTGCCACGGCTGGATGCCGGCCCGGGTGCGGCGCACGACGGCCAGCACCACGTCGAGCAGCGGCAGGGACAGGATCGCGAGGGGCAGCACCAGCGGCATCCACGCCAGCACCGCCGTCGAGCGGCCCGCCGCCATGCCGACCTGCGTGGGGTCGAGGGAGGTCATCGAGATGGTCGCCGCGGCGAGCAGGAGGCCGAGCAGCAGGGCGCCGCTGTCGCCCATGAACAGCCGCGCGGGGTGGAAGTTGTGCGGGAGGAAGCCCGCGCAGCACCCCACGAGGGCGGCCGAGATGAGCGTCGCCGACGAGAACACGTTGGGCGGGTTGTAGGACATCGAGACGACATAGCTGTAGGTGAAGAAGGTGAGCGCCGCGATGCCGACGATGCCCGCCGCGAGCCCGTCGAGC
This sequence comes from Arsenicicoccus sp. UBA2120, assembly GCF_002330965.1. Classification (NCBI taxonomy): domain Bacteria; kingdom Bacillati; phylum Actinomycetota; class Actinomycetes; order Micrococcales; family Intrasporangiaceae; genus Arsenicicoccus; species Arsenicicoccus sp. UBA2120. Next base: position 17,083 of record NZ_DCYC01000098.1, on the reverse strand, counting down.
CCGTCCACGAAGTTGACGGCGTTGGTCGTCACGACCACGACCAGGATCGTGAGGGCGATCATGACGGCGAGCGGCAGGACGGTCTGGCCGAACACCGGGACCGAGAGCAGCTGCAGGCCCTGGTAGGCCATGATCCCGGCCGCGAGGACCTGCCCGGCCAGCTTGGTCAGCCAGTCGAGCTCGCGGACGTCGTCCACGGCACCGACCAGGCACACGAGGACGGCACCGACGACCACCCCCGTCATACGGCCGTCGCTGAAGACGCTCTCGGCCGCCACCCGCCCCTCGACATAACCACCGAGGAAGGGCAGCCGCCAGGCCAGCAGCACCGCCCCGAGGAAGCCCAGCAGGATCGCCACTCCCCCGAGCCGCGGGATCGGGACGACGTGCACGTCCCGGTCCCGGACCGCCGTCATGGCACCGGTGCGGACGGCGAGCCAGCGCACGAGAGGCGTCGTCAGGAAGGTGATCGCCGCAGCGACCACCATGACGAAGAGGTACTCACGCACGCCGGCTCGCCCTCGGCCAGGTCAGCGGGGGTAGGCCGGGAAGCGCGTGCAGAGGTCCTCGACCGTCGCCCGGATGTCCTTGGCCACCGGGTGCTGGGGGTCGCCGTCGGTCTGGGTGACGGCCCGGTGGATGACGTCGGCGATGACGTCCATCTCGGGCAGGCCCATGCCCTGCGTGGTCACCGAGGGGGTGCCGACGCGGATGCCGGAGGCGACGTTGGCCTTCTGCGGGTCGAAGGGGATGGCGTTCTTGTTGAGGACGATGCCGGCCGCGTCGCAGCGCGCCTCGGCGTCGGCGCCGGTGACGCCGACCTTCTGCAGGTCGAGCAGGGCCAGGTGCGTGTCGGTGCCGCCGGTCGTCGGGCGGACGTCGCGCTCGGCCAGGCCCGCGGCCAGGCGCTGGGCGTTGGCGATGACGTCCTTGGCGTACTGCTGGTAGTCGGGCTGCATGCACTCCTTGAAGTTGACGGCCTTGGCCGCCACCGTGTGCATCTGCGGGCCCCCCTGCATCATCGGGAACACGGCCTTGTCGAGCTTGGCGGCGTGCTCCTCGCGGCAGACGAGGGCGCCGGAGCGCGGCCCGCGCAGGACCTTGTGCGTCGTGAAGGTGACGACGTCGGCGTGCGGCACCGGAGACGGGATGGCCTTGCCGGCCACCAGGCCGATGAAGTGGGCCGCGTCGACCCAGAAGATGGCGCCGACCTCGTCCGCGATGTCGCGGAAGGCCTGGAAGTCGATGAGGCGCGGGATGGCGGACCCACCCGCCAGGATCACCTTGGGGCGGTGCTGCCGCGCCAGGTCGCGGACCTGGTCGTAGTCGATGTCCTCGGTGTCCTTGTCGACGCCGTAGTGCGCGACGTCGAACCACTTGCCCGAGAAGGACACCTTGGCGCCGTGGGTCAGGTGGCCGCCGTGCGGCAGCGACATGGCCAGGACCTTGTCGCCGGGCTGGCAGAAGGCGCCGTAGACGGCCTGGTTGGCGCTGGCGCCGGAGTGGGGCTGGACGTTGGCGTGCTCGGCCCCGAACAGCTCCTTGCACCGGTCGATGGCGATCTGCTCGGCCTTGTCGACCTCGGAGCAACCGCCGTAGTAGCGACGACCCGGGTATCCCTCGGCGTACTTGTTGGAGAGCGTGGACCCGAGGGCGGTGAGCACCGCGGGGCTCGAGAGGTTCTCGCTGGCGATCAGCTGCAGCCCGCTGCGGATGCGGGTCAGCTCGGACTGCAGGACGCCGGCGATCTCCGGGTCGAGGGCCTCGAGGGCGGCGTAGTCGGAACCGTAGAACGGGGTGTCGGACATGCGTGTGCTCCCGGGTGCGTGGGGTGGACGGTGACGGGCGGCGGTGGCCTGGGCCTCAGCCTAGAGGGTGGGGCCGTCGGGACGTCCGGACGGCGTGCCGGGGTCGAGGCGCGGGAGGCCGGCGAGCCGGTCGTCGTGCGCGCTCTCCTGCCTTGCAGATTCACCATCGCCGAGGTCACCCTCGCCGAGGTCACCTTCGGCGGGGTCGTCGTCGCCCTCGAGGCGCACCGACCCGAGGACCTCGCGCAGCGCGTCCTCGTCGATGGCACCGTCGCGCAGGACGCGGGGCCGCTCCTGCGTGCAGTCGAGGATCGTGGAGGCCTCGCCGTCCTCGCAGGGGCCTCCGTCGAGGTAGACGCCGACCGCGTCGCCGAGCATCGCCTCGGCCTCCTCGGCGGTCATCGCGGCGGGCTCCCCCGTCAGGTTGGCGCTGGTCACGGCCATCGGACCGACCTCGGTCAGCAGCGCGATCGCGGTCTCGTCCTGCGGGATGCGCAGCGCCACGGTGCCGTTGGTCTCGCCGAGGTCCCACATCAAGGAGGGCTGGGCCAGCAGCACGAGGGTGAGGGGGCCCGGCCAGAACCGCTCCATCAGGTCCCGGGCATAGGGCGGGACGTCGATCGCGAGGCCGTCGACGGTGCGGGCGTGAGGCACGAGCACGGGCGGAGGCATGTGCCGGTCGCGACCCTTGGCCGCCAGGACGGCCGCGACCGCGTCGGGGTTGAACGCGTCGGCCCCGACGCCGTAGACGGTGTCGGTCGGCAGGACGACGACCTCGCCGCGTCGCACGGCGTCGGCCGCCGCGGCCACGCCCTCGTGTCGCCCCTCAGGCGTCGTGCAGTCGAAGTGCGCAGGGCTGTCGCTCATGCCGCCGAGCCTATCGGCCCGAGGACTCCCCCTCGGTGACGCGACCGGAGCGACGAGCGGTGGTCGTGCGGGGCCGGTCGGCGAGGTCGCGGTGGTCGCGCACGTCCTCCCACTCCCCCGTGCGACGCAGGGCGGCAGGCAGGGTGTCCCCCTGCGAGTCGGCGTGCTCCATGACGAGCAGGCCGCCGGGGCGCAGCAGCACCGCCGCGGTGCGCGCCACGTCGAGCGGTATGCCGAGCCCGTCCCCCGGCCCGCCGTAGAGCGCCATGGTCGGGTCGTGGTCGCGGACCTCGGGCTCGCGCGGCACGGCGTCCTGGGGGACGTAGGGCGGGTTGGACACGACGACGTCGACCCGGCCGGCCACGGGGCTCAGAGGCGCCAGGTCCGGCGCGTCGCGCGGGTCGCCGGTCGCGTCCGCAAGGATCACCGTCACGTCGAGGTCGAGCCTCTCGGCGTTGTGCCGCGCCCGACGAAAGGCCAGGTCGGAGGCCTCCACGGCGTAGACCCGCGCTGGAGGGTGCTCGTCCTTGACCGCCAGCGCGATGGCCCCAGATCCCGTGCACAGGTCCACGACCACCGGGCCAGCCGCGAAACGGGAGAGCTCTGCCAGCACGAGCTCGACGGCGAGCTCGGTCTCGGGTCGCGGCACGAAGGTCCCCGGCCCGACGGACAGCTCGAGCCGCCGGAAGCCGGCCCGGCCCGTGAGGTGCTGGAGGGGGACGCGGGCGGCGCGGTGGTCGAGCAGCTCGGCATACCGGCTCGCCTGTCGCTCGGTCAGGCGGGTCCCGAGGACCATGCCCCGGTGCACCTCGCCGGGGTCGCAACCGAGCACGTATGCCGCCAGCGCCACCGCGTCGACCTGTGGCGAGGGCACCCCGGACCCCGCGAGGCGGGCCGTCGCCGCACGGACGACGCCGCGCAGGTCGGTCACGCGTCGGACCCCGCCACCGCGGCCAGGCGGGAGGCCTCGTCGAGCTCGACCGCCGACGCCACGACGGGGTCGAGGTCGCCGTCGAGGACGTGGTCGAGGTTGTAGGCCTTGTAGCCGGTGCGGTGGTCCGCGATGCGGTTCTCGGGGAAGTTGTAGGTGCGGATCCGCTCGGAGCGGTCGACCGTGCGCACCTGCGAGCGACGCGCGTCCGACGCCGCGGCCGCCGCCTCGTCGCGGGCCATCTGCAGCAGCCGCGCGCGCAGGACGCGCATGGCCGACTCCTTGTTCTGCAGCTGGGACTTCTCGTTCTGGCAGGAGACGACCGTGCCGGTCGGCAGGTGCGTGATCCGCACCGCCGAGTCGGTGGTGTTGACGCTCTGCCCGCCCGGACCGGACGAGCGGTAGACGTCGATCTTGAGGTCGTTGTCGTGCAGCTCGACCTCGGCGACGTCCTCGACCTCGGGCATGACCAGCACCCCGGCGGCGGACGTGTGGATGCGCCCCTGCGACTCCGTGACGGGGACGCGCTGCACCCGGTGCACGCCGCCCTCGTACTTCAGCAGCGCCCAGGGCGCGTCGCCCGGCTCGAGCGTGCCCTTGGCCTTGACCGCCACGGACACGTCCTTGTAGCCGCCGAGGTCGGACTCGGTGGCATCGATGATCTCGGTGCGCCAGCCGCGACGCTCGGCGTAGCGGAGGTACATCCGCAGCAGGTCGCCGGCGAACAGCGCCGACTCCTCGCCGCCCTCCCCCGCCTTGACCTCGAGGATGACGTCGCGGTCGTCGTCGGGGTCCCGCGGGATCAGCAGCCGTCGCAGCCTGTCCTCGGCGTCGTCGCGCGTGCCCCGCAGGGCCGGCAGCTCCTCGGCGAACGCCGCGTCCTCGGCCGCCAGCTCCTCGGCCGCGCCCACGTCCGCGATCGATGCGCGCCAGGCGTGGTATGCCGCGACGGTGGGCGCCAGCGCGGCATACCTCTTGTTGAGGCGACGCAGCACGGCCTGGTCACCGTGGACCGCGGGGTCGGCCAGCTGACGCTCGAGGTCGGCGTGCTCGTCGACGATCGACCGGGCGGACTCCAGCATGACGACTCCTGTCAGGGACGGGGTGAGACGCGAAGGGCCGGTCCCCCCGACGTGATGTCGGAAGGGACCGGCCCAGGCGAGGTGCTTACTTCTGGCGCTTGCCGTAGCGCGCCTCGAAGCGGGCGACGCGACCACCGGTGTCGAGAATCTTCTGCTTGCCGGTGTAGAACGGGTGGCACTGCGAGCAGACGTCGGCGCTGATCTTGCCGGAGGTCGCCGTGCTCTTGGTGGTGAACGTCGCGCCACAGGTGCAGGTGACCTGGGTCTCGACGTACGCCGGGTGGATGTCCTTCTTCATGGTGGTCTCCCTCTGAGATCGTTGCGCCGGGTCGAGCGAATTCTCGTGAACCGGCAACCTCTCCATTGTGCCAGATGGCGGCACGTCGGTCCTAACGCGGTGGGCGCGGGAGGCATTCCCGCTGGGCCGGAGCGGCGGCCCGCCCGACACAGTGGTCACAGATCCGACATCAGACGCACCCTCACGTCGTATCCGTGACCACTCTGTCGGTGAGGACGGCTCAGTCGTCGTCGCCCTTCAAGGGGGAGTTGGACTGCACCTGCATCAGGAACTCGACGTTGCTCTTGGTCTTCTTGAGGCGGTCGAGGAGGAGCTCGATGCCGGCCTGCTGGTCCAGGGCAGCCAGGACGCGGCGGAGCTTCCACATGATCTTGAGCTCCTCGCTGGACAGCAGGATCTCCTCGCGGCGCGTGCTCGAGGCGTTGATGTCGACCGCGGGGAAGATGCGCCGGTTGGCGAGCTGGCGGTCGAGCTTGAGCTCCATGTTGCCGGTGCCCTTGAACTCCTCGAAGATCACCTCGTCCATCTTGGAGCCGGTCTCGACGAGAGCGGTCGCGAGGATGGTGAGGGAGCCGCCGTGCTCGATGTTGCGGGCCGCACCGAAGAAGCGCTTGGGCGGGTAGAGCGCGGCGGAGTCGACACCACCGGACAGGATGCGACCGCTCGCCGGGGCGGCGAGGTTGTAGGCGCGACCCAGCTTGGTGATCGAGTCGAGCAGCACGACCACGTCCTGGCCCATCTCGACGAGCCGCTTGGCCCGCTCGATGGCCAGCTCGGCGACCGTCGTGTGGTCCGACGCCGGGCGGTCGAAGGTCGAGGAGATGACCTCGCCGCGCACGGCGCGCTGCATGTCGGTGACCTCCTCCGGACGCTCGTCGACCAGGACGACCATCAGGTGGCACTCGGGGTGGTTGCTCGTGATCGCGTTGGCGATCGCCTGCATGACCATCGTCTTGCCGGCCTTGGCCGGGGCGACGATGAGGCCGCGCTGGCCCTTGCCGATCGGCGACACCAGGTCGATGATCCGGGTCGTCAGGACGTTGGGCTGGGTCTCCAGCCGCAGGCGCTCCTGCGGGTAGAGCGGGGTGAGCTTGGCGAAGTCCACCCGGCTGCGCGCCTCGTCGGGCGTCTGACCGTTGATCGCGTCCACCCGCACCAGGGCGCTGAACTTGCCCTGCTTGCCGTGCTGGTGCTGGCCGGTGCCGTCCTCGCCCGGGTCCTTGATGACGCCCTGGACCGCGTCGCCCTTGCGCAGGCCGAACTTCTTGACCAAGCCGAGGGTGACGTAGACGTCGCCCGAGCCGGGCAGGTAGCCGCTGGTGCGCAGGAAGGCGTAGCTGTCGAGCACGTCCAGCACGCCGGCGACGGGCAGCAGCACGTCCTCGTCGTTGTAGGACACGTCCTCACCGGCGCGGAAGTCCTCGGTGCGGCCACGACGCTTGCGGTCGCGGTTGCGCTGACGGCCACGGCGACGGCCGCCCTGCTCGTCGTCGAACCGGTCGTCGCGGTTGTTGTCGCGGTTGTCGCGCTGGTCACGGCCACCGTTGTCGCGGGCGGCGCGGTTGGTGCCGGCGTTGTCGCGGTTGTCCCGAGCCGTGTTGTCGCGGTTGTCGCGGTTGTCGCGGTTGCCACCGTCACGCTGGTCACGACCGCCGTTGTCGCGCTGGGGGCGGTTGGCGCCGTCCCGGTTGTCGCGGCCGGCGTTGTCGCGGTTGTCGCGGTTGTCGCGGTTGCCGTCACGCTGGTCACGGCCGCCGTTGTCGCGGTTGACGTCACGCTGGTCGCGACCGCCGTTGTCGCGGTTGTCGCGCTCGCGGCGGGGGCGCTGCTCGTCGCGGGGAGCGTTGTCGCGCTGGTCGCGCCCGGACCCAGAGGTGTCAGTGCCATTTGCGGCCTGCTGGCCTTCGGCCTGACGACGGAGCTCGGCGGCCAGGTCGGCGGTGCGGCGGTCGGCCTCGGCGTTGCGCTCGCCCTGCGGCGCCGCGCTCGGCGACGAGGCGACGCGGCGACCACGGCGGGTGCGCCGCTCGGGGCGCTCGCCGGGCTCGTCACGGTCGGTGCGGTCCTCGGCCGGTGCGGCGGACTGCGGGGCCTCGTCACGCACGACCTTGTGCCCCTCGTCGCGGCGCAGCCGCTGGGCCTCGTCGCGGCGGGGCTGGTCCTGACCCTCGTCACGACGCAGCTGGGGGGCCTCCTCGCGCCGGGAGGACGGACGCTCCGCCGGCTGACGATCCGACGCCGGGGCGCTGGAGGCGGGAGCGGTGGCCGGAGCCGGGGCGGACGCCTGCGCGGCCGGGGCGGACTCGGCCGCTCCGGACGTGCGACCGCCACCACGGCGCTCGCGGATGGCGGCGACCAGGTCGCTCTTGCGCATCTTGGCGGTGCCGGAGATGCCCATCTCGGAGGCCACGGCCTGCAGCTCGGGCAGACGCATCGCCGACAGAGCGGTCGTGCGTCGCTGAGTCCCACCGGTCACGGTGGTCTCGGTGTTGTCGGTCACGAAGGTTCCTTCCCCCTCGTCGTCTGCCCGGCATCCGCGCCTGGGCAGGTGATGTAGCCGAGAACAGCTCTCGGCGGTCGGTCCACCTCGCGGCTCTGCCCGCCTCGCAGCGCTCGCGCCGCGGCCGGTGGCCTCTGACCGGTGATCGGTCGGTGGGATCGCATCGTGTCGGGTCCCCGTGCGCTCGGTGCCGCACACCCGGAGGTGTCGTGGGCGATGAGGTCGGAGCCGCGACGTCGCGGGTCGGCCGGGAAGCGATGAGGGCCTGGACGCAGGACCGTGAGTCCTGCAGATCCGGGATCATCGGGCCGAACCACCGTCGTGCTCGATGCATACCCAACCTATCACCCGGGGTGGGCGCTGGGCGCCAAGACCCCACATCCGGGCCGCGCGGCGCGGCTCAGCCCTCCAGCCGGACGGCGCGGACACCGACGGTGGGTATGCCGGGCGTCGCCGACCGCCACCCCTGCGGGAGCGGCAGGGCGTGGACCTCGGCGGCCCGGTCGGCGGTCGTCAGCACCAGGACCGTCGGACCCGCCCCGGAGATCACGGCCGCGTGGCCGAGCTCGCGCAGCCCGTCGAGCAGCCGCATGGACTCGGGGTAGGCCTCGCGGCGCTGCTCCTGGTGCAGCCACTCGACGGTGGCGTCCAGCAGCAGCTCGGGACGACGGGACACGGCCTCGACCAGCAGGGCCGCCCTGGCGGAGTTGAGGGCCGCGTGCTTGAGCGGCACCTGCGGCGGCAGCACGGACCGTGCCGTCGAGGTGGACAGCGTGAGGTCGGGCACGAGCACGACCGGCACGACGTCCGGGTGCACCTCGACCTGCACGGTGCGCACGGGCGCCACGGCGGGCGGCCGCGTGGACCAGGACAGGGTCATCCCGCCGTAGACGCTGGCGGAGGAGTTGTCGGGGTGGCCCTCGTGCTCGCCGGACAGCTGGTTGACGAGGTCGAGGTCGACGTCACCGTCGCCACCGCGGGCGAGGTCGACGAGAGCCGTGGCGGCGGCATACCCCGCCACGGCCGCCGTCGCCGAGGACCCGAGCCCCCGCGAGTGCGGGACGCCGTTGCGGCACACGAGGTGCAGGCCGGCGGGCTCGTCGACCCCGAGCCGGGCCAGGCCGGCTGCGAGGCAGCGGTGGACCAGGTGGGACGCGTCGCGGGGCACCTCGTCGGCGGCCTCGCCCGTCACGTCGATGACCAGGGAGTCGCCCGTGACGACCACGTCGTAGGAGTCCCACACGCCCAGCGCGAGACCGATCGCGTCGAACCCCGGGCCTAGGTTGGCGCTGCTGCCCGGCACGTTGACCCGGACGGCGGCGCCCTCGGGCAGGGCGGTCACCGCGGACACGTCAGCCCTCGAGCCCGAGGGCCGACGCGACGGAGACGGCGTCGACGGACACCTTGACCGGCTCGACCTCGGAGCCGTCGGCCATGCGCAGGGCCCACTGCGGGTCCTTGAGTCCGTGGCCGGTGACCGTGCAGACGATGCGTGCGCCGCGCGGGACCAGGCCGGCCTCGGCGGACGTGAGCAGACCGGCGACGGACGCGGCCGAGCCGGGCTCGACGAAGACGCCCTCGCGGGAGGACAGCAGGCGGTGCGCGGCCAGGATCTGGTCGTCGGTCACGGCGTCGATGAGCCCCTCGGACTCGTCGCGCGCGGCCTCGGCCTGCTGCCAGGAGGCGGGGTTGCCGATGCGGATGGCGGTGGCCACGGTCTCGGGGTGGTCGATGGGGTGGCCCTTGACGATCGGGGCGGCCCCCTCGGCCTGGAAGCCCCACATGCGAGGACGCCGCGTGGCGACCGGCGCGAGGCCGTCGGTGATCTCGGCATACTGCCGGTAGCCGCGCCAGTAGGCCGTGATGTTGCCGGCGTTGCCGACGGGGAGGCAGTGGATCTCGGGGGCGTCCCCGAGGGCGTCGACGACCTCGAAGGCCGCGGTCTTCTGCCCCTCGATGCGCGCGGGGTTGACCGAGTTGACCAGCTCGACCGGGTAGGACTCGGCGAGCTTGCGCGCCACGGTCAGGCAGTCGTCGAAGTTGCCCTCGACCTGCAGCAACGTGGCGCCGTGGGCGATGGCCTGGGAGAGCTTGCCCATGGCGATCTTGCCGTCGGGCACGAGGACCGCGCAGGTCATGCCGGCCTTGGTGGCGTAGGCCGCGGCCGACGCGGAGGTGTTGCCGGTCGAGGCACAGATGACGGCCTTGGCGCCGGCGCGGGCGGCGACCGAGATCGCCGTGGTCATGCCGCGGTCCTTGAACGAGCCGGTGGGGTTGAGCCCTTCGTACTTGAGGTAGACCTGCGCCCCGACGAGCTCGGAGAGGTGCTCCGCCTCGATGAGGGGGGTCCCGCCCTCGTGCAGCGTCACCGTGGGCGCGCCGGCCAGCATCGGCAGGCGCTCGCGGTACTCCTCGATCACGCCCTTCCACTGGTGGGCCATGTCACTCTCCTTCGACGCGCATGACGGACGACACCTCACGGACCTGCGGCAGCGCACCGAGCGCCTCGACCGTGGCGCCCAGCGCCGAGTCGGCCGCGGCATGGGTCACGATCACGAGCTCGGCGCGCTCCTCGGTGTCGTGCTCGTCGCCGGTGAGCTGCTGCTGGCGCACCGTCTCGATCGACACGTGGTGGCGGGCGAACTCCGTTGCGACAGCGGCCAGCACGCCGGGCTCGTCGGCCACGTCGAGGCTGATGAAGTAGCGGGTGCGGGCGTCGCCCATGTCGAGCGTCGGCAGGTCGGCATAGGCCGACTCCCCCGGCCCGCGACCGCCCAGCACGCGGTGCCGCGCGACGGCGACGACGTCGCCGAGGACCGCGCTGGCCGTGGGGTCTCCCCCGGCGCCGCGGCCGTAGAACATGAGCTCGCCGGCCGACCGGGCCTCGACGAAGACGGCGTTGAAGGCCTCACGGACCCCGGCCAGCGGGTGCGTGGTGGGGATCATGGCCGGGTGGACCCGGACGCTGATGCCGGTCGGGTGCTCGGGGGTCGCCTCGACCCGCTCGCAGATGGCGAGCAGCTTGACGACGCAGCCCATCGACTCGGCGGCCTGGACGTCGGCGGCGGTGACCTCGGTGATGCCCTCGCGATAGACGTCGTTGCCGCTCACGCGGCTGTGGAAGGCGAGCGAGGCGAGGATCGCGGCCTTGGCGGCAGCGTCGAAGCCCTCGACGTCGGCGGTCGGGTCGGCCTCGGCGTAGCCCAGCGCCTGGGCCTGCTCGACGGCCTCGCCGAAGCCCGCACCGGTCGTGTGCATCTTGTCCAGCACGTAGTTGGTGGTGCCGTTGACGATGCCGAGGACCTTGCGCACGTCGTCGCCGGCGAGGGACTCGCGCAGCGGACGCAGCAGCGGTATGGCGCCCGCCACCGACGCCTCGTAGTAGAGGTCGACGCCGGCGGACTCGGCCGCGGCGTAGAGCTCGGGTCCGCTCTCGGCGAGCAGCGCCTTGTTGGCCGTCACGACGCCCGCGCCGTGCTCGAAGGCCCGCAGGATGAGGGTGCGGGCGGGCTCGATCCCGCCGATGACCTCGACGACGACGTCGGCCCGGGTCACGAGCTCGTCGGCATCCGTGGTGAACAGCTCCGGGTCCACGCTGGCGGCGCTGCGGTCGCGCCCGAGGCGGCGGACGGCGATGCCGACCAGCTCGATCGGGGCACCGATGCGGGCCGCGAACTCGTCGGCCTGCTCGGTCAGCAGCCGCGCCACCGCCGATCCGACGACGCCGCAGCCCAGCAGGGCCACCCGGATCGGGGTCTGCTTGTCGCTGTCCTCCACGGGTGGGGCTCCTTGCTCGTCAGGTCGTGCGACGGTCGGGTCGAGGCTCGAGGACGCGCCCGGTCGTGCGAGACGCTGACGAGCATCCTCGAGCGGCATGGTCGTCACCCTCAGTCTCGACCGGTCTTGTGGTGGCGGCGGCCGTTTGTCCGACATACGGGACGCGAACGTCTCGTATGTCGATCAGGCGTCGGCGACGTCCAGGGCGAGGAGATCCTCGACGGTCTCGCGGCGCACGACCAGCCGGGCCACGCCGTCGCGCACCGCCACGACGGGCGGGCGCGGGGTGTGGTTGTACTGGCTGGCCATCGCGCGGCAGTAGGCGCCGGTCCCCGGCACGGCGATGAGGTCGCCGGGGATGACGTCGGACGGGAGGTACTCGTCGCGCACGACCACGTCGCCGCTCTCGCAGTGGCGGCCCACGACACGGGAGATGACGGGGGCGGCGTCGCTGCGGCGGTTGGCCATGGTGCAGGAGTAGTCGGCGCCGTAGAGGGCGGTGCGGATGTTGTCGCTCATGCCGCCGTCGACCGAGACGTAGAGGCGGGTGGCGCCGCGGTCGACCTGGACCGGCTTGACCGTGCCGACCTCGTAGAGGGTGAAGGTCGACGGACCGGCGATGGCGCGGCCGGGCTCGATGGAGACGCGCGGGGCGTCGATGCCCAGGGAGGTCACCTCGCGACGGACGATCTCGGCCATCTGCTGCGCGAGCTCGGCGGGCGGGAGCGGGGTGTGCTGCGTGGTGTAGGCGATGCCGTAGCCGCCACCGAGGTCGAGCTCGGGCATGGCGACGCCCAGCTCGTCGCGGACGCGCGCGTGCAGCTGCAGGACGCGCCGCGCCGACAGCTCGAACCCGCTGGTCTCGAAGATCTGCGAGCCGATGTGGCTGTGCAGCCCGAGCAGGCGCAGACCGGGGCGGGCGACGATGCGCTCGCAGGCCGCGAAGGCCGCTCCCCCGGCCAGCGAGAAGCCGAACTTCTGGTCCTCGTGGGAGGTCGCGATGAACTCGTGGGTGTGCGCCTCGACCCCGGCGGTCACGCGCACCATGACCCCGACCTCGACGCCGCGGGAGCGGGCGACGGCGGCGACGCGGTCGATCTCGGCGTGGCTGTCGACGATGATCCGCCCGACGCCGGCGTCCACCGCGGCCTCGATCTCGGCGACCGTCTTGTTGTTGCCGTGGAAGCCGATCCGCTCCCCCGGCAGGCCGGCGCGCAGGGCCACGGCCAGCTCGCCGCCGGTGCACACGTCGAGGCAGAGCCCCTCGTCGCGGATCCAGGACGCGACCGCGGTGCACAGGAAGGCCTTGCCCGCGTAGTAGACGTCGCCGCCGCCGCCCAGCTCCGGATCGGCGAAGGCCGCGGCATACGCCTGCTTGAACTCCCTGGCCCGCGTGCGGAAGTCGTCCTCGTCGATGACATAGGCGGCGGTGCCGAACTCGTCCCGGATCCGGGAGACGGGCACGCCCGCGACCGCCAGCTCGCCCGCCGCGTCCTTGGTGACGTTGCGCGCCCACAGGCCGGGCTCGAGCTCGTTGACGTCGCTGGGCCACGGGAGCCACTCGGGAGCGGCGGAGTAGCCGTCGGCGTGCAGGGCACCGGCCTCGTGCGCGTGCATGGTCACAACCTTTCGAGAGGGGTGGCCCCGGACGCGCGCAGGCCGTCGGCCAGGGCGTCCCGGGCCGCGACGACGACCCGGTGGTCGAGGTCGCGCGGGCGGGGTTCTCGGGTCCAGACCAGCACAGACGCGCCGTAGGCCGCGAGCCAGTCCGTCAGGTGGTGCACCCGGCCGTCCGCCGCGAGCCGGTCGCGCACGCGCCAGGCGTCGACGAGGCGGACGAGGACGTCGTGGGGCGGGAGCCGCTCGCCGGGCGGCTGCTCCGCCAGGCGGCACAGCCGGGAGTGGGCGAGCTGGGCGGCATACCGGGGGTTCGTCGGGGTGCGCGCGGCGGTCCGCCGGGTCGTGGCCGGCTGGGTTGTGGCCGGCTGGGTGGAGGCGGCGGGGCCGGGTGCGCGGTCCGCCCACCCGCGCGGCAGGTCGAGCGCCAGGGCCACCAGGGCGGGGTCGTCCAGCCGTATGCCGAGCAGCCCGCGCGGCATCACGTCGGCGTCGACGGCCGGGGCGAGGGCCTCGACGAGGCGGGTCGCGTGGTGGGCGGCGGCGTCGGGGTCGCCCGCGGCGAGGCGCAGGGGCAGCGAGGAGATCCAGTCAGGGTGGCGGGCGGGTGTGTCCGTGTGGCGCGCCGGTGTGTCCGGGCGGCGCGCCGGTGTGCCCGGGCGGCCGCCACGGGACGGCTCGAGCGGCACGTCGTGGGGGTCGATGTCGTGGCCGGCGCGCGCGGCGACATACGAGATCTGCTGGGAGAGGACGAAGCTCGATCCGTGAGCCGGGCTCCCGCTCACGCGCGCCCGCTCGCGGCGAGGATCCCCACCATCGCCAGCAGCTCGTCCGGCTCGAAGGGCTTGGCGATGAACCCGTCGACCTCGGCCTGCTCGGCCTGGACGCGGTGGTGCGGCTGCACCGAGGCCGTGACCATGACGATCGGGATGTCCTCGAGCGCCGGATCGGCCCGGATCATCCCGACCATCCACCACCCGTCGCGGCGCGGCATGAGCGCGTCGACCGTGATCACGTCCGGCCGGGGCATGGCCGGGTCGCGGAGGATCTCCAGGGCCTCGACCCCGTCACCGGCCTCGATCACGTCGTAGCCGTCGAGCTCGAGGTTGAGCCGGATCAGCGTCCGGATCTGGTCGGCGTCGTCGCACACGAGCACCGTCCCCAGCCGCTCGCCGTCGCCCTGGTCCCATTCCATGTTTGCGAGCCTAGGCTGGTATGGTCGACCTTCGCACGAACCGGTCGCTGCGCCATGGCGCGTCGTCCCTCAATCGTGCTGCTGGGCCCCCATAGCTCAGGGGATAGAGCACCGCCCTCCGGAGGCGGGTGCGTAGGTTCGAATCCTACTGGGGGCGCCCGACGCGAAGGCCCGGTCCTGACGGACCGGGCCTTCGCTGTGCTCGGGCTCGACGCACCGGGGCTTTCACGCCATCCAGACACCGAGGGTGATCAACTACTACTCTGCGTAGTTGATCCTCTGGTGAATGGAGCCACCCCATGCCGGTCCCCCTCCCCCTGGCCCGACGGTCGCGCATCGTCGCCGCCGGCGCCCTCGCCCTGCTGGTCACCGCCCCCGCGGCGGCCGCGAGCACGTCGGCCACGAACCCGTCGGCGGCGAGCCCGTCCGCCACGCCCACCGCGACCGCGCAGGGCACGGCGCCCACGAGGGCCACGGGCCCCGCCAAGAGCACCGCGAGGGGCCACTTCATCGTCACGCTCAAGGCACCCCCGGCCGCCGTGGCACCCCGGACCAAGGCACCGAAGGGCGGCCGCTTCCAGTCGACGAGCGCCGCCGTCCGCGACCACCGCGCGAGCCTCGAGACGACGCAGCGCGCCGTGGCCGCCCGCCGCTCGGTCGCGATCGAGCGGCAGTTCACCGTGGCCACCAACGGGTTCAGCGCCCGCCTGGACGCCGGGCAGGTCGCCGCGCTGCGGTCGGACCCCGAGGTCGCCGCCGTCGATCCCGTGCAGCGCCGGCGCCCCACCGTCTACCAGACCCCTGACGCGCTCGGCCTGACGGGCACGTCCGGCGTGTGGGCCCGGGTCGGCGCCGGATCCACTCCCCCGACGAGCGCCGCGACGGCCGGCCGGGGCGTCGTCGTCGGCGTGCTCGACACGGGGGTGTGGCCCGAGAACGCCAGCTTCACGGGACCGGCGCTCGGGACGGCGACCACGAGCACGGTGGGGTCGGCATACAGCCTGGACCGCGGGGCCACGACGACGCTGACCAAGGCCGACGGCGGGACCTTCCGCGGGAGCTGCACGGGCGCGGTGGGCAGCAACCCGGTCGAGGTCTGGACCTCGGCCCTGTGCAACCAGAAGCTCGTGTCCGCCCGCGCCTTCCCGACCGGCGACCCGGACTGGCGCAAGACGTCCCCGAGCGCCGGCAACCCGGACTACTGGTCCACCCGCGACAACGACGGTCACGGCACCCACACGGCCTCGACCGCCGCCGGTCGCGAGGTCGACATGGGCGGGGCCTGGGGTCGCAGCGCAGGGATCGCGCCCGGCGCCGCCGTCGCGGCCTACAAGGTGTGCTGGGACTTCGACGGCGTCGACCAGGACCGCGACGGGATCAACGACAACTACTGCCTCGACGACTCCGTCGTGGCCGCCGTCGACCAGGCCGTGCTCGACGGGGTGGACGTGCTCAACTACTCGATCTCGGGGTCCTCGGACCGTGTGACCGATCCCGTGTCGCTGGCCTTCCAGCGCGCCGACGCGGCGGGCGTCGCCGTCGTGGCGGCCGGGAGCAACGACGGGCCCAGGGCCGGCACCGTGGACCATGTCGCGCCGTGGGTGACGACCGTGGCCGCCGCCAGCCACACCTCGCCGATGGCGGTGGCGGACTTCTCGGGTCGCGGCCCGACGTCGGCGTCGGGCTCGGGCATCATCAAGCCCGACCTGGCCGCGCCCGGCGTCGGCATCGTGGCCGGGTCGGTCCCGTGGCGGGCCGGCTGGTCGACCACCGCGCCCTCGGTCTACGAGAACATGTCGGGCACGTCCATGGCGAGCCCCCACGTCGCCGGCCTGACCGCGCTGCTCGAGGCGCGCCATGCGCGGGAAGCAGCGTGGACGCCGAGCGCCATACGGTCCGCGCTCATGATGACCAGCGTCGACACGACCACGACCGACCCGTTCGCCCAGGGGGCGGGGTATGTCGCCCCGGCCGCCGCCCTCGACCCGGGCCTGCTGCTCGACGCGACGCCGGAGGACATGGCGAGGTTCGCGCAGGGCCAGGGCGTCGACACCGGCCGGACGCCGCTCGACCCCACCGACCTCAACCTTGCCTCGATCGCCGTGCCGCTGCAGGGCGGTGACGTGCGGGTGACGCGGCGGTTCACCGCGACCCGGAGCGGCACCTGGTCGGTCCGCGCCTCCCTCCCGGGGTATGTCGTGACCACGCCCGCCAGCATCACCGCCACCGCAGGGTCGCCCGTCACGCTGTCGCTGGTCCTGCGACCGTCGACCGCGACCAACGGCGCCTGGGCCAAGGGGCGGGTCACGCTGACGCCCACCGCCGGTGGCTCGACGCTGCACCTGCCGATCGTGTCGCGGTCCGGGTTCTCCCAGCCTGGAGAGCTGTCGGCGACCGGACGCTCCGGTCGCCTGCCCATCCGGGTGGCGAGCCCCACGTCCGGCCGGTTCACGCCCGTGACGGGGCTGGCGACCGGACGCCGTGACCCGGGCACGGTGAGCCAGGGCGGCACGTGGGCCACCCCGTCCCTGACGGTGGCTGCCGGGTCGCCCCTGCTGCGGGGAGACCTCGTCGCCGCGAACGGCGCCGACGACCTGGACCTCTACCTCCAGCGGCTGGACGGCAGCACCTGGACCACGGTCGGGGCCGCGGAGACCGAGTCGGGCGACGAGACGCTGGACGTCGGCAGCCCGGCGGCCGGGACCTACCGGTTCGTCGTGCAGGGGTATGCCGTCTCCGGGACCGCCTCGTTCACGCTCGAGACCTTTGCGGTGCAGAGCGGCCGCGACGCGATGTTCACGGTCAACCCACGCACGTCGCTGCTGACCAGCGGCGCGACCGCCACGCCCTGGCTGGTGTGGCAGGGCCTGGAGCCGCGACGGGTCTACCTGGGCTACGTGCGCTACCCGACGTCGCCGCGGGCGACGCTGCTGCGCATCGCCACCTGACCTCGGGCGCGGTGGCCGCGGGCGAAGTCGGGCGGATGTGCCTACCTCAGGTCGTCACAT
>NZ_DCYC01000082.1:53938-55505 GCF_002330965.1 Arsenicicoccus sp. UBA2120 | reverse complement strand
CTACCCCTGCAGCAGTCCCCGGCTTGGCGTCCAGGACGGTGATGTCGGTGACCACGTTGAGCGGTGCCCCCCACGCCACGTCCACAACGAAGGTGACCCCGTGGTTGGAGTCGTAGGGCGGGCCGTGCGGCGTCACGTTGGCGACGGTGATGCTCGCCGCGCCGACGAAGCGCTGCGACGTGGCCGGCGCGGCGGCGTTGAGGGTGTACTCCGAGGCCGTGACGAGCACGACGGAGTCGTGGTCGATCGCGTCCCAGTTGAAGTTGAGGGCTCGGCGGCCCTTCAGTCCGGTCCAGTGATGTCTGATGGTCTGGCTCATGACGGTGACGCTAGGGATGACGGGGGCGTCGTGGTCCGCATCATCACGAACCCTGATGACCTACCTCGGGTGGTCACACTCGGCCGGCTCGCGGCACGATGTGGTCATGGCTCGTTGCAAGCTCATCAGGGTCCAGCTCGTGTCCGGCCTCGGCCAGCGCCTCGACCCCTCGCCGGTCCGCCTGATCGTGGTGCCTCGACGAATCCCCTACGCGCAGCTGGCGATCGCCATCAACCACGCCTTCGCGCGCTGGGACGTGGACCAGCCGTGGACGTTCACGCTGCCCGACCGCTCGCAGGTGACGCACTCCCTCGACGGGGCAACGCCGCTGCCGGGGATCCTGCCGCCGTCGACGTCCATCGGCCCGCTCAGCGACCACCAGGAGTTCACGTTCGACTACGACCCGCAGCGCGGCTGGCGGCACGAGTGCCGGGTCCTCGTGACGCGAGAGTCCGTGCAGGAGTGGGGTCGTGAGATCACCGAGCCCACCGTCATCGACGGCTGGGGGCCCATCCCGGACCCCTTCGGCCGCGACGACCCGCTCGACCGGGTCGCGCGTCTCGCGCCGGAGGACGGCGGGCCGGAGGTGGCCCGGCTCGACCTGGGTGCGCTTCGTATGGCGCAGACGCCCGCCGACCTGGCCGCCGCCATCGGCTCGGCCGACGTCACGTTCGCGCTGCAGCAGGTGGGGCTGCGGCTGCTGGCGATGTGGCTCGACGACCGCGATGGTGCGGCGGAGGTGCTGGGCGACCTGACGTCTCGGCTGACCACCCAGATCCAGGAGCGGGAGTGGTACGGCGACGACGAGCTCGCCGCGCTGCTCACCCTGGTGCGGGACGGTGGCGCGCTGCCAGAGGGGGCGCTGGCGATCGACCTCCAGGAGGTGGCGGACGCGCCGGGTGGGGAGGGCGAGGACGGGGCCTACGTGAATCGCCATACGGGCGAGGTGGTCCCGGCGTTCCTGACCGAACCGGGGATGACCATGGACGACGAGCTGGTGGACGTCGACGGGCCGGAGTGGGTGCACGTCGTGCCGGACGGGCGCAGCGAGTACCGCGACATGGAGGTCTTCGCCGCCTGGGTGGAGGACGAGGACCCGCGGTTCGCCGACCTGCTGCGGCGCTCGATCCAGGGCCGCGGGGCGTTCCGCCGTTTCCGGGACGAGCTGCACCAGCAGGGCGAGTGGGTCGACCGCTGGCACTGCTTCGTCGAGGACCGCACGCTCGGCCGGGTGCGCCGCGACCTGAC
>NZ_DCYC01000082.1:50999-53858 GCF_002330965.1 Arsenicicoccus sp. UBA2120 | reverse complement strand
GTGCTCAGGTTTCCGCGATCACCGTGCTCAGGTTTCCGCGTTGTCCCTGCAGGGGCGCGACCGCCGGCGTCGTGGGTCGGGTCGCGGCCGAGCAGCCATGGGATGCCGCCAACAGGACCGACTCTTGACCGCCCCCGCCCGCACCTCGCCACCTGCCGCGAGACGGCGGGCCGCGACCTGCAGGACCCCGCCGACGACCCCTATCCCGACGCGCCTGCCCACGCCTGACCCACGCCTGACCCGCGTCGGCCGTCAATGAGGGTGCAGCACAAGCGGGGCGGAAGCACACTGGGGTATGTCGAACCTCCCACCGCACCACATCGTCACCGAGACCGATGACGTCGCCGCCGCACGGGATCGGGTCGCTGCTGTCCGTGAGGCGGCGGGTTCCGGTGCCGGCTACTACGGATCGACGTACCTCGCCGATCAGCGGCAGGAGTGGCCCTCGTGATCGTCCGCGCGACGCGGGATCCTCGATTCACCGAGCTGCGTCACCCCTGAGCCGGACGGCGCCATCCGGGAACGGGTGGGATCGGCCACCGTCATCGGTGGCCTTCTCCACCCGATGATCGAGCCGCGTCGTTGCCAGGCTGGCAAACGGTCTGGGCGACCTGTCATGGCGGGGCGGACCGTGGGCGCATGGACTCCACCGAGCTGCACGCACCCCCGACCCGCGACGCCACGCCTCTGCCCTCGGGGTCTACGCCCTCGGGTTCAGCCTGTTCGCGATGGGGAGCGCCGAGTTCCTGCTGGCCGGGGTGCTGCCGGCCGTCGCGAGCGACCTCGACGTGCGGGTCGCCGGCGCCGGCTTCCTGATCACGGCGTTCGTGGTGGGGGTGGTCGTGGGTGGCGGCGGGTCAGGTGGCGTCAGTGGGTGCGCAGGAAGGGCTCGAGCGCGTCGGCCAGCGCCACGGGCTGCTCGAGCATCGCGTAGTGCCCCGACTCCGGCAGCACCACGACCTCGGCGTCCGGCAGCAGCCGGCACCACGTCTCGCGGACGGTCCCCTCGCCAAGGGCCGGGTCGTGCGCCCCCACCACGACGAGCGCGGGCAGGTCGCTCGGCACCTCGTCCGCGAAGTCTGCGCTCGTCCATGCCTGCAGGTGGCGCCCGAAGGACTCCTCCGTCGAGTGCTCCCGCGACTCCGCCACCAGGTGCTGCACCCACGTCTGGCTGTGGCGGTGGCTGGTGGTGGCGTCGATGATGGCCGCGCGGTTGGCGTCCTCGGCCGGCGCACCCTCGAAGAGCTGCCGGCTCGCGTCGTCGAACGGCGTCGGCGTCGCGCCTACGGGACTGACGCCGACGATCGCGCGCACCCGCTCCGGGGCGCGGGCGGCGATGCGCAGCGCGGCGGCCCCGCCCATAGAGTGCCCGACGAGCGTGAACCTCTCCACGCCCGCGGCGTCCAGCCGCGCCAGGACGTCGTCGGCGATCTCGCCGAGCGTGTACTCGCCTGTTTCGCCGAGGCGTTCGCCATACCCGCGGTAGTCGATCCAGAGGATCGTGCTGCCCTCGCCGGCCGCCCGCGCCAGCAGCTCGGGGAAGTCGGCGCCCCACCCCTGGCCCCAGCCGAACCAGCCGTGCAGCGCGACGATCGTGTGGGGTTCGCCCTCGCGGCGTGCGGTGTCCGTCATGGCCCCGACCCTAGGGCGAAGGCGCAGGCCACGCACCCGGGGCGGTTCGTCATACGACCGAGACCGGATCCGTGACGACCGCGCTCGGCTCGGTGAGAGCATAAGGACCATGACAGCGACGTCTTCACCAGACTCGACCGCCACCGAGGTCCGCCGCCGCGGGGTCGAGACCACCGGCATCGAGATCATCGACGAGTCCGCGCGCACCGCCCGCCCGCACGACCTGTTCTGGCCGTGGTTCGCGGCCAACGTCAGCGTCTTCGGGATCTCGTACGGCGCCTACGTGCTCGGCTTCGGCATCTCGTTCGCGCAGGCTGCCGTGGTCGCCGTCGTCGGCGTGATCCTCAGCTTCGCTCTGTGCGGGATCATCGCGATCGCCGGCAAGCGCGGGTCCGCCCCGACGATGATCCTCAGCCGCGCGGCCTTCGGCGTGCAGGGGCAGAAGGTCCCCGGCGTCATGTCCTGGCTCGTGTCGATCGGGTGGGAGACCTTCCTCGCCATCATGGCCGTGCTGGCGACGTCCACGATCTTCGGCCGCCTCGGATGGGGTGGCGGGACGCCCACCAAGGTCGTCGCGACCGTCGTCGTCGCGGCGATCATCGTGCTCGCCTCGGTCGCCGGCTACCACATCATCATGCGGCTGCAGTCGGTCCTGACCTGGGTCACGGGTGCGGCGACGATCGTCTACATCGCCCTCACCGTGAGCCACGTGCGGTGGGATGCCGTGCGCGAGCTCCCCTCGGGCCCATGGCAGTCCGTCGTCGGCGCGCTGGTCATGGTGATGACCGGCTTCGGGCTCGGCTGGATCAACATCGCCGCGGACTGGTCGCGCTACCAGCGCCGTGACGCGTCCAGCGGCGCCATCGTCGCGTGGAACACCCTGGGCGGCGCCGTCGCTCCGACGCTGCTCGTGCTCTACGGCCTGCTGCTCGCCGGATCCGACCCCAAGCTCTCCGAGGGGATCACCGCCGACCCCATCGGCACGCTCGCCACGATCCTGCCCACCTGGTTCCTCGTGATCTTTCTCGTCGCCGCGGTGCTCGCACTCGTGTCGGGGGCCGTCCTCGGCATCTACTCCTCCGGCCTCACGCTGCTGTCCCTCGGTGTCCGGATCCCCCGTCCCGCAGCGGCTCTCGTCGACGGGATCATCCTCACGGCCGGCACGATCTGGGTAGTGTTCTTCGCCCAGAGCTTCCTCGGGCCGTTCCAGAGCTTCCTCATCACGCT
>NZ_DCYC01000082.1:0-50809 GCF_002330965.1 Arsenicicoccus sp. UBA2120 | reverse complement strand
TGGAACAACTGGCAGGGCTACCTGCTCTCCCCGCTCGGCCTCGGCACGCGCACCGGCGACGCGTGGGAGGGCGCCTGGCCCTACTCCAACATCGGCGTCCTGCTCGCCCTGCTGATCGGTCTCGTCGGCTGTCTCCTGCTGCGCCGCAACCGGGTTCGTCGACAGGAGGCCGGCACCTATGGCCGACTCGACGCCTGACGGTGACGCCTGGCTGGTGGTGATCGACCCACAGGTCATCTTCGCGTCGCCCGAGAGCGACTGGGGCTCACCGATGTTCGCGTCGATCGTGCCCCGGGTGCACGCTCTCGCACGGGAATTCGCGGGGCGGGTGGTGGTGACGCGCTTCGTCGCGCCGACGTCGCCGCAGGGATCGTGGGCGGACTACTACGCCCGGTGGCCGTTCGCGCGCGTCGAGGACAGCGACCCCTTGTATGCCGTCGTGCCCGAGCTGGCGTCACTCGCGGCCGGGGCGCACGTGGTCACCGAGCCGACGTTCGGCAAGTGGGGTGCCGCCCTGCGCGAGATCGTCGGCGCCACACCGCGGCTCGTCGTGACCGGCGTCTCGACGGACTGCTGCGTCATCGCGACGGCCCTGGCGGCGGCCGACGCGGGCGCCAGGGTGACGGTGGTGTCCGACGCGTGCGCCGGCTCCACGCCCGACGACCACGCGGCGGCGCTGCGGGTGATGAGCCTGTTCGAGCCGCAGATCACCCTCACCACCACCGCCGAGCTCCTGGCCTGACTCCGCGGGGAAGTCTGCGCACCGACAGCGGTACCCAGACTTCCCCAGGAGGCGGCTATGGACGTTGGTATGCCGCAGCCGCCGCCGTCAGAGCTTGCGGGAGTAGGCCCGGGGCAGCGGCATACCGCGCTCGGCCATCACCAGGCGACCACGGTCCGGGTAGTTGGTGATCAGGCCGTCGACCCCCAGGTCGATCAGGTGGTGCATGACGGCCGGGTCGTCGACGGTCCACGGCACGACCTTGAGGCCGGAGGCGCGGGCCTGGCGGATCATGGCCGCGTCGACGTAGTAGCCGGACAGCTTGTTGCCGATGTCCCAGCCGGAGGAGAAGACCTTGACGCCCTCGATGGAGGCGGCGGCGCGCACCACGTTGCCGCCGAAGTCGTCGATGTCGATCCCGCCGAGCCACGGGGAGGCGCCGGGCTTGCCGACCTGCTGGTTCTCGAAGTTGTCGAGCGCCACGAGCGGGATCCGCCGGTCGAGCTTGTGCATGAGCCGCAGCGTCGACCAGTCGAAGGACTGGATCATGACCTGCTCCTGCAGGCCCGCGCGACGCACCTCCTGGTAGACGCGCTTGACGAAGTACGGCAGCGGCGCGCTGTTGCTCCGGTCGCCGGCATCCGACTTGGTCTCGATGTTGAGCATGACGCCGCGGGCGCGGTAGTCGTTGACCAGGTCGAGGACCTCGCGCAGCTCGACCAGCGGGCCCTTGACCAGCTGCTGACCCGGGTGGTCCGGCAGCGTGCGGTAGCCGCACTCGACGGTCTTGATCTGCGCGAGGGTGAGCTTGGCGATGCTCTTGCCGACGTAGGGGTACATCGGGTCACCGGCCGTCAGCGGCTTGGTGTCGCGGCAGTTCACGGCGTTCATCGAGAAGTCGTGGTTGAGGACGACCGCCCCGTCCTTGGTGACGACGGTGTCGAGCTCGAGGGTGTTGACGCCGAGCGCCAGCGCCTTGGCGAAGCCGGGCACGGTCTCCTCCGTGGTGAGGCCGAGGCCGCCGCGGTGCGCCTGGAGGTCGAACGCCGGCAGCGGACGGTAGAGGCCGCCATGCTGACCAGGCTTGCCGGGCTTGCCCGGCTTGCGCTTGTCGGCGTCGGCGGCGTCCGCCGGGGCTGATGCGGCGGCTGGCGTTGTGGAGGTCGCGGGCGTCGCGGCGGCGGGCGTGCCGGTCGGCTTGGGCTGCTGCTCGGCCTGGGCTGCGGTGGCCAGGCCGGCGAGAGCGGTCGCGGTGGCGAGGACGGTGGCGATGGTGCGGCTCGTGCGGATCATGGCTTCTCCTGGAGCGCGTGGGATGGATCCCTCGACGCTAGGCCCCGCCCGGCCAACCTCGCCCGAGAGCGAGATGACATGTGCGTGAACGCACCACACGTGGGGCCGGGTCGTCAGGCCATCCGGTCGAGCCGGACGAGCACCCCACCCTCGTGCTCCCGCACCTCGCCCGTCCGCAGCACGCCGCCCTCGGCGACCCGGTCACCGAGCGCCGACGCCTGCTCGAGCGTCCCGAGCTGCAGCACGGCGGCGCCGCCGGGCACCAGGTGGTGCGAGATCACCTCGAGGCAGAGCCGCGCCACGTCGAGGCCGTCGTCGCCGCCGTCGATGGCCAGCAGCGGGTCCTGCGGGAATCGCCCCGTCTCGGCGCGGGGCACCCACGGCGGGTCGGCGATCACGACGGCGAAGCGTTCGTCTGCGTCCAGGACCTCGTCGAGCTGTCCCAGGCGCACCTCGACCTGTCCCGCGAGCCCTGCGGCGGCGGCGTTGTCGGCGGCATGCTCGGCCGCGGTCGGGCTGGCGTCCACGGCCACGAGACGCCGGTCCGAGCCGGCGATCGCGAGCAGCCCGATGTGCCCGGCGCCGGTGCACAGCTCGAGCACGTCGCCCTCGGGCGCCTGCTCGATCAGCTCGGCGGCCCACGCCGACTGGGCCGTCGTCCACGGGCGGGGCTCGAGGACGCGGTCGTCATACCGGATCTGCAACGACCCGAATCTCATGGTGCGCGTAGCGATCTCAGCCACGGCGCGCCACCTTGTGGGTTCCGTCGCACCAGGGCCGGCGGCTGGACTTCCCGCACGCGCACACCGCGACGACCGGTCGGGTGACCGGGTGGGACCCGCCTTGCTCGTCCCGTATGACGTCCGCCCCCCGCACGAGGAGCGGGCCTCCGGGGCACAGGCGCACCGTGACCTCGGCGCCTCCCGCGCTCACGCCTCCCGCGCTCACGCCTCCCGCGCTCACGACGCCCGCCCTACGGGCATGTCGGGGACCCCGACGGGAACCCTCACGAGGGGGGTCGTGCCGGCCTGGACGGGCGCGGCGTCCCAGCGCTCGAGCATCCGGGTCCCCGCCACGGCGTCGAGGTGGAGCGACGTGGCGACGCCGAAGAGCACGTCCTCGCGCAGCTGCGGCTCGCGGGCGACGAGCCCTGCGCAGACGTCGCGCACCGCGACCTGCTCGTGCACGGCGTCGGCCTCGACGTGCTCGGAGAAGTACTCGGCGGTCGCGGCAGGCAGGCCCACGCGCTCGATGCCGGTCGCGATCTTGCGGCAGGGCAGCGAGCTCGTCGTCTCGAACGCCGCGAGGAAGCCCATCGCCCCCCCGCGCAGCCGCCGGCGCATCCCGAAGGCGGCCTGCACGTTGTTGGCGGCCAAGGTCTCGACGTGCACCTCAGGCAGGTAGGCGCCGTAGGTGCTGTCGAGCCCGGCCGCCTCCAGCGCCGCGGCGTAGAGGGTGGAGTGCAGCCGCTCGGGGTGACCGCTGCCGTACTCGTCGTACTGGATCTCGGCGAGCGCCGCCTTGACCGGGCCGTCGAGGCGCCCGAGCACGAAGGAGTGCGCGTCGGACTCCTTGAGGGCATAGAGGCTCCGTTGCCGCAGGAACTCCAGCACCTGCTCGCGGGTGGCGTGCCGCTGGAGGTATGACGCCACCGACGGCCCGTCGTCCGCCGCGACGAGCGCGAACAGGTCCTCGGCGAGGTCGCCGCTGTCGGGTGCCGCCTCGACGACGGCGCGGGTCGCCGCGCGCAGCTCCTGCTCCATGCCCGCCTCGAGCCGGCCGCGCAGGCGCAGCAGCTCGGGGTCCCACTCGCGGTCGCCCACGGCGTCCTCGAAGCCGCGGAAGTGCAGCTCGAAGAGCATCCACAGCGCCAGCTGGGCGTCCTCGTCGTCGAGGACCGCGGACGGCGCGGCGACGTCCGTGGGCAAGGGGTCGCCGGTGCGCAGCGCCGCACCGACCGCCTCGCTGAGCGGGCCTCGCGGCTCGGGAACTCTCATGTCCTGGTGGTACCCGGGGCTGCGCACCCCCAACCCGGTTCGCCTCCGGCCCCGCGCAGAGCGGTGCAGGTCGATGGTCAGATGTGACGTCGAACCTGCGCCGATGTGCGGAGGATGGCGCCGGCGACGCGGCGCGGGTGCTGCACCATCACCATGTGCCGGGCCGGGCGGATCACCTCGCCCGTGACCTGTGCGGTCGGGTTGTCGGCCGCCAGCGCCTCGGTCTGCCGCCGCTGCTGACGCCCCCACCACGACCAACGGATCGGCACCGAGCCGGCCAGCGCAGTGACGACGTGCACCGGGATCGCGGGCAGCGGGTGGGTGCGTCGCAGCTGCGCCAGCTCGTGCCGCAGCCGGGCGTATGCCGCATCCTCGGTCGCGATGGTCCGCCACACGTGGGCCCGGACATAGGTGCGGGCGGAGCGCTCGCGATGGCGGCGACCCCATTCGCCGGTGGGCAGCCCGCGGTCGCCCAGACGCCGCAGCAGCGGTCCCAGCCATTGCCATCCGACCGTGCGGTCACCGATGGTGATCAGGGTGGCCACGGGGCTGGAGTCCTGCTCGGGAGCCGTCTCGTCTCCCTCGCACACGCTGCCGTCCACCGTCACCACGGCCGACACGCGGCGGGGGTGCAGGCGGGCGGCCGCCTCGGCATACCAGGCACCCATGGAGTGCCCGACCAGCACCGCCGACCCGACCCCGCAGGCGTCGAGGACCCCGACGAGGTCGTCGGCGCACCCCACCAGGTCCACCACGACCGGCTCCACGGGCTGCGGGGAGTCGCCGCACCCGGGCCGGTCCATCACGATCACGCGGGCGTGCGGCTCGAGCAGCGCCTGCACCCCTGCCCAGTCGAACCATGCCCCCGCGAGCCCCGAGGCCAGGAGTATGACGGGCGCCGGCCGCCCCCCAGGCCACCCCGAGTCGGCGACGTGGACCTCACGCCCGCCCACGTCGAGCACCCGGGACGTCATCGCGTCCGGGCCCGTCGTCGCGCGGGACGTTCCCAGAGCGGGACCGCGGCGACGACGGCGAGCCAGGCGGCGATG
Source organism: Arsenicicoccus sp. UBA2120 (assembly GCF_002330965.1). Classification (NCBI taxonomy): domain Bacteria; kingdom Bacillati; phylum Actinomycetota; class Actinomycetes; order Micrococcales; family Intrasporangiaceae; genus Arsenicicoccus; species Arsenicicoccus sp. UBA2120. The sequence goes on along the minus strand of NZ_DCYC01000082.1, from coordinate 45,749 downwards.
GAGGTGATCTGCAGCCGTTGGCTCCAGCCGAGGGCGTCGAGACCCGTGAAGGGCAGCATCCCGCTGTGCAGCGCCACCTCCAGCAGCACCCACGCCGTGACGAGCACGAAGAAGCCGGCGAAGACGACATACAGGCGCACGACCCACGGCCGCAGGACCGCGGCGCGGGCGCGTGCCACCAGTGCGGTGGCGACCATGGCCACCGTCGTACCGAGCCCGGCGAACGAGCTGGAGACGCTGTGGACCTGGTGGTGCAGGCGCACGGAGCCGTCACGCTCGGCCTGGCGGCAGGCCTCCGAGGCGGTGGGGGTGCAGCCGAGCGGCGACAGCGCGTCGATGATCGTGGCCAGCCCGAAGACGGCGGTCCCGAGGATCGCCGCGGTCAGCACCCACCTCGGCACGTCGGTGACATGGCGCCGGCGCCGCCAGGCCAGCACGGCGGCGAGGGTGACGAGGCTCCCGGCCGCGACGTCGGCCGCGCGCAGCAGCCCCGATCCGGGCTGGTCGTGGACCAGCAGCTCGCTGACGAATGACGTCCGCGGCGACAGCTGGGAGGGCGAGAAGACCCACATCATGTAGAGCAGGGCCGCCCCGATGGCCAGCACCATGATCGCGAGCGGCGTCCGCGGCGTCGAGGTCATGCACGCATTGTCACAGACTCGTCGCTGGGTGCGATGGCCCCGCGGTCGCGGCATACAGCCTGCTGACGGTGCGCACCCGCCCGCTCCAGCCGATCGGGCAGCCGCCCAGCGCAGCGCACCGTCACCGGCGCCCACCTCGACCGATCCGGTGACATCGTCGTCGAGCTCGCGCACGGCGAAGGCGTGCCGGGGGCCTCGACGCTCGCCTACGCGACCAAGCCCGGGCGCAACGTCGTGCTCGACCTCACCTACTCGCTCACCCAGACCGCGCCTGTCCGACTCAAGAGCGGCGCGGCGGTGCAGCTCACGTCCTTCCACCAGGGCGGGGTGGTCGACCCCGAGGTCGACGCCTTCGGCGCCGGCGCGTCCCGCAGCGGCATGAAGTACCGCTACTACGCACCCAAGAAGTCCCTGCGCCCGGCCCGGTCCAAGGCGCCGCTCATCCTCTTCCTCCACGGAGGCGGCGAGGGCGGCTGGAGCAAGGCCAACAACAACGACCTCCCGCTGCTCGCCAACCGCGGTGCGCTCGCCTTCGCCACCACCGAGTCCCAGCAGATCTTCAAGGGCGCGTATGTCGTCGCGCCCCAGGCCTGGACCCGGTGGCTCGATGACGGCGACTACTCCTACACGCGCCGGCTCAAGAGCCTGGTCGACGAGTTCGCCAAGGGCCACGACGTGGACACGTCGCGCATCTACGTCGTCGGCCCGTCCAACGGCGGCTACATGGCGATGAAGCTGGCGTCGGCCTACCCGCGCTACTTCGCCGCCAACGTGCCGGTCTGCGCGGCCTACGTCCTCAAGGACCAGGCGACCGGGACGACGCAGCGGATGCTCACCGACGCGCAGATCCTGCGGCTGCGCTCGACCCCGACGTGGTTCGTCCACGCCACCAACGACCCGGTCGTGGACTACCAGGCGACGACGGGACGCGCGGTGCGCCTCCTCGGCAACGCCCGCCTCACGGCCTACCCCAACGTCGTGTGGAACGGCCACGAGTTCCCCGGCCACTGGTCCTGGATCTACGTCGCCCGCAACGACCCGCAGACGGCGTCCGGCGTGACGATCTGGGAGTGGATGGCCAAGCAGCGCCGCCGCTAGCCGGTGCCGGTCAGGCGCGGGTCGCGCCGGTCGCCTCGCGGTCGGCGGCGACGAGGTCGTCGCGCCGGGAGTCGCGGTGCCCGCCGCGGCGGCGGGCAAAGAGCAGGAACAGGCCGAGCAGCGTCAGGAGCGCGCCGGCGATGAAGCCGATCGGGCCGAGCAGGTCGCGGACGAACGCCAGCTTGCCGGCCTTGTCGCCATACTCGTCGGCGAACTTCTGCTGCGTCTTGTCGTTGTAGCCGATGACGCCCTTGATCAGCGTGACCGTGCCGGCCTCGGAGACGGCCTCGCGGTTGATGTTCTCCTGCGCGCGGATGATCGCCCCGGTGTTGGGCTCGACCCAGAAGGTGCGGGTGTTGGCGTAGTCCGACTGGACCTGCACGTTGCCCGCGCCGCTGCCGAACATCGCGCGAGGCACCTCACGGGACCCGGGGAGGCGGGTGGTGGGGATGGTCTGCTCGTAGACGTAGGTGTTGAGGCCCTTGACCTTCTCCTCGCGCACGAAGGCCGCGTCGCGGGCGGCCTTGAGCTCGCCGTCCCAGAAGGGATAGGACTTCTTCTGCGCGTCGAAGGGGAACTTGAAGAACAGTCCCTCGTGCGTGATCGGCTGGGTGGCGTTCTGGTTCTCGGTGGTGCCCACGCCCAGGAAGTCGCCGCAGCAGTTGGTCGCCAGGCCGGTGCGCCGGTCGATGGAGACACCGTCGGTGCTCAGGGCCAGCGCCTGGCCGTCGACGATCTCGGTGCGGAGCCCGATCTGCCAGAACGCGTTGTCGTCGCGCTGCCCCTCGGGCACCTTGCCGGGGAGGCCGATGATGGTGCGGGTGTTCTTGACGTGCTGGTCGGTCAGCTTGTCGAACCTGACCGAGCCGCCCTCAGCGGACACGCGCAGGGCGCTGACGCCGGTGCCCTCGGACTCGGCCGTGGTCTTCTGGTCGAGCGGGACCGTGGCCAGCTGGTCGTAGATCGAGTCGGCCCGCATGCCGAGGACGAGGGCGAGGATGCCGAGGAAGACGGCGAGACCGCCGAGGATGCGACGCATGGGGGACTCCTGCTCAGGGAACGGCAACAGTGACGTTGACGAGACGAGGTGTGTCGTTCGGTCGGCGACGGGTGCCTACTGGTGAGTAGCGCCGCGGTTCTTGGGACCATAGCAGCGCGGCTGGGAGTTGTCTGCCCCTCGTGACCCAGACGTTGCGCTCCGACCGCCATCCGTGTCGTCCGTGTCACACCAGCAGGCGCTCGGGGTTACTCGCTGGTTACCCTCCTCGGGTGGCTGAGCCCAGGACCACCCGCTTCGCGGCCCTCGACGGGTTGCGGATCGTCGGTGCCCTCATGGTGGTCACCACGCACGTGGGCTTCACCAGCGGGCTGGCGATCCACGGCCCGTATGCCGGGCTCCTCGCTCGCCTGGACGCAGGCGTCCCGCTGTTCTTCGTGGTGTCGGGCTTCCTGCTCTACCGTCCGCACGCCCGGGCCCGCCTCGGGAGCGCGACCGCCACGCAGGTGTCCGGCGCCCGTGACCTGCGGACCTACCTGCGGCACCGGGTGTTCCGCATCCTGCCGGCCGCGTGGGTCGCCGTGCTGGCGGCCTACCTGCTGCTCCAGCACGACAAGGTCGACCTCGTCCACTACCTGCGCGTGGCGACGATGTCGCAGATCTACGTGCCGTCCCCGTCGGTGCCCGGCCTCACGCAGATGTGGAGCCTGTCGACCGAGGTCGCGTTCTACCTCGTCCTGCCCCTGGCGGCGTGGGGGCTGTCGCGCCTGCCGCGGTCGAGCTGGCTGAGCTGGTCCGAGCTCGCCCTCGTCGTCCTCGCCTGCCTGCCCGCCGTCTCGCTCGCCTGGATCGTGCTCACCCACGACAACGTCGAGGGTATGACGAACTACTGGCTCCCGGAGTACGCCGCGTGGTTCGGCGGGGGCATGGCCCTCGCGGTCTGGCACGAGGGGCGTCTCGCGGGCGAGCTGCCCCGCACGGTGGTCGACGACCTCGTCGCCTCGCCGGGGACGCTGTGGGCTGCCGCGGGTGCGCTCTACCTGCTCCTCACCACCCGCCTGGCCGGGCCGTACGGCCTGGATCGCGCGACGCTGCTCGAGGCAGGCAGCAAGAACCTCGGCTACACGATCCTGGCGGTGCTGGTCGTGCTGCCCTGCATCGCCGCCGAGCCGAGCTCGTCCCGCGTCGTCGCGGCCCTCGGCAGCCGCCCGGCCCGGCTGCTCGGAGACCTGTCCTACGGCGTGTTCGTCTATCACCTCGTCGTGCTCGGCCTGCTCGAGCGCGCGATCGGCCACAAGCCCTTCACGGGGGACTTCCTCCTGCTGTGGCCCACGACGATCGTGGCGTCACTGCTGGTGGCGTGGGTGAGCTACCGCTACGTGGAGGCGCCGATCATGCGCCGCGCGCGTCGCCGGGACCCTCGCCGGAGCCGCCCGGCGGCCGTCCCCACCGCGCGGGTCACCGCCGAGAGGGACACCGAGGCAGGAGCCGGGAGCGGCGCTGGGCCGGACGTGGAGAGGGCCGCCGACGATCCGGCAGCGTCAACGACAGGGGCAGCAGCAGGGTCGCCACCGCCACGGCGATGAGCACGGCGGCCTGAGGCCACCACGACGCGAGCGCGGCGTTCCCGGACGTCCAGGGAAGCGCGGCGACCAGGGCGACCGCCACCGTGGCGCAGACCGCCACCACCGCGGCCCGGACCAGGTCCGGGCGCGGCGCGAGGCGGGCGAGCAGCCCCACGAGGACGGCCACGCCCACCGCACCAAACCCCGTGAGTCCCGTCGCGACGGGCAGCAGCACCGCGACGACGCCGGTGGCGGCATACGGGCTCCAGGCCCCGTCACGCAGCGGTGGCGCGCCGGTGGGGACCCCCTCGAGCAGCGCCGCGCGATGACGACGACCTTCGCGCCAGGCAGCGGCGGCGAGGAGCAGCAGCCCGAGGAAGCCGGCGACGAGGAGGGCGGCATACGGCCGCTGGGGGGCGAAGCGGGGGTGCACCGTCGTGGCAGGTCCGGCGGGCAGCACCCAGCCCTGACGACGCCCGTCGAGGCGGATCGGGGTGAGCTCGTGGCCGTCGTCGTCGGTGGCGACCCAGCCGGCGTTGGCGTTGTGCGGGAGCGCGAGCACGGCAGGGGTGGCGCGCTCGGGCACGGCATAGGCATCGCCGTCGGCGACGACGTCCGTGCCGACCGCGCGCGAGGCCCTGGGCGCGAGCTCGGGGGTGGTGAGCAGGAGGCTCTCGGGGACGTAGGCCGCCGTGGCGAAGACGGTGACCCGGTGCTCGCCCGGGTCGAGGGTGATCGGCTGCGTGGAGCGTTCGCCGGCCAGGTCGGTGGGCCCGCCGCACGGCACCCAGCGCAGCGGCCGGTCGTCGAGCACGTCACCCACGGTCGCCACCAGGCGGGAGGCGCGGGCGACGCCGTCGATGCGCACGGTCGGGCCATCGCCGCAGGTCGCACCGACGGGCGCGTCCCGGTCGAGCGGGGTCCGGACGTCGTCGGCACCGAGGAGCTCGACCTCGGAGACGCCGACGGGGAGCGTCTCGGCGAGCTTGGTGGCGGCGTCGATCGAGCGCACCTCGTCGACCCCGGTGAACGTGATGTCCACGCGGTCGGTGCGTGCCGTGAAGCGCACGGTGCCGTCCGGCGCGACGGTGAGGTTGCGGGTCCGGCCGTCGCCGGTGCGCACCTGCACGCGGCGTGGCCGCGAGGCCGCGAGATGGGGATCGGACAGGAGCCGCACGCCGGTCAGGGCCCGGACCGAGGGCAGGGTCAGGCTCAGCGTGGGCTGCCGGTCCTGGGCGGAGGCGATCCACCCGGTGCCGATTTCGTCGTCGACGGCGGCTCCGGGGCGGCCCGCGAGCGCGGGCACGCGGGAGGTCGTGGCCCTGGCCTGGACCTTGCCCGGTATGGCGAGAAGCGCCCGGCCCCCCGCGGTCGCCCGGGCCCGCACGTGGCCGGACCAGGCATAGCTCGTGCGCGCGGCGGTGGTGAAGGTGCGGAACATCCCGGCCGCCTCCTCGCCGGTCGCGACGAGGCCCCCGGCGCAGAGCGGGCGGTCGCCCTGGCGCAGGCAGCCGGTGCGGCCGGGCTCCTGGCGTCGGAGGCTGACGATGTCGGGCGTCCCCGAGGGGGTGGGCGGCAGCACGAGACGCGGCACCGGCACGATGCCGGGCAGCGTGACCTCGGTGATCGCGAAGGCCCGCTCGGTGCCGGCGCCGACGCCGCGCAGGGTGAGACGCAGGCGCGTCGTGGGGCCGGGGGGCAGGGGGACGGCGGCCGTCGCGCCGGCCGCCTGGTCCGGGGTGATCGTCATGGGCACGGTGCCGGCGTCGGTGGTGACGTCGACGGCCACGGGCGGCGCGGCGCCGGCCCACGGCGAGGCGACGGTGAGCGTCGTGCCCGTCAGGTCGCGGGGGCGGTCCAGGCGCACCTCGAACCACTCGCCGACCGCCTGCTGGAACCGGCCGGACACCCAGCGGGTGGTCGGGTCCCCGTCGAGGGCAGCGGCCGGGCCGTCCCCGCTCGAGGTGCGGACGAAGGAGCCGGCGTCGGAGCCCGAGCTGGAGGCCTCGGCCCCGGCGATGCCCTCCCAGCGCAGGGTGACCTGTGGCGCGCGGGGGTCCACGAGGTAGTCCTGCACCCGGCGGCCGGTCGTGCCGGGGTCCGCGGGGCGCAGCACGGGCGACCGGTTGTCGGAGGCCCGGCCGAAGATCGTCTCGCGCCGCTGGTTGCCGTCGGTGAGGATCTCGGGGAGCGCGGGGGTGGCGGGCAGGGCCGTGCGGTCGTCGCCGAGCACGGTGGCGCCACCCGGCAGGACGCGGTCCAGCGAGGGCAGGTCCTCCGGCCCGCCGGTCAGCTGACGCAGCGCGGACGCCGGGACGAGCCGGGCGTCGGCCACGTCCCCGACGTCGTAGACCTCGACGCTGGGGTAGGGCAGCAGGGTGCGCTCGTCGACCGTGGTGTCGGCGGTCTCGAAGGTGCTGCCCGCGGGCGGGCCGAAGGAGCGCACGCGGTCGATGCCCGCGTCCGTCAGGGCCTGGTGCACCGCGAGGGCGGGGGCCCGCCGGGCGGTGGCGCGCAGGTCGTTGCGGACGACCAGGTAGCGGATGCCCGCGTCGCGCAGCGAGCTGCGCAGGCCGGAGCCGCCGACCCCGGTGCGCAGGTGGCGCTCGACCTCGTCGAGGTAGCGGGTGGAGCCGGCGGACCCGAGGGGCACGGCGTCGCGCACGGCGAAGGGTCGTCGCATCAGCGCCTGGAGCGGCTCGTCGCGAGGCGACCCCCAGGTGAGCTCGGCGGCCGGGGCCGCGGGCACGACGAGCACCGACCCGGAGCCCGGCTGCTCGTCGAGCCAGCCCGCCACGTCGCGCCAGTAGCCCGCGACCTGCTCGTAGGCGCCGGCCCGCGGCAGCATCGCGGCCACGGCGGGGGCGGCTGCCGCGACGACGAGGATGCCGGTGACCGCGGCGACGAGCTCCCGTGGGACCCACCGGACCGGCCCTGCGGGGCCGGCGCTGCGCTCGCCGCTGGACCGGGTGCCGACGACATGGACGGCGTGGACGAGGCCGATCAGCAACGGGATCCGCAGGACCAGCTCGAACTTGTGGATGTTGCGGAAGGGCGCGAGCGGGCCGTCGAGGAGGGTGCGGACGTCCTCGGCGAAGGGGCCGTGCGCGGGTCCGGCGAAGCCGGCGACCAGCAGCACCAGGCCGACGACGGCGCCCAGGCGCCAGAAAGACCGGTCCGGGAGGCCGCGCAGGGTCAGGCCGACCAGCCCGATGACCGCCGGCACCGTTGTCGTCACCACGAGGATCGGCACGGTCACCGTGACCCAGCCGGCCGGCCAGGTCGGGCCGTCCGCCACGCGCAGGTAGGACAGCCAGTGCGTGGTCCCCTGCAGCGCCGTGAAGGGGCTCGCGGTGCCGGTCGTGGCGGCGGCGTTCTCGATCCAGTCGAGGAACGGCGGGCTGTAGCGCCCCAGCACCACGAGCGGGCCGATCCACCACAGACCCGCGAGGACGCACGCGCCGAGCCACGCCGCGAACGCCCGCAGGGACCGGGCCGGGCGCTCGCGGGTCAGCCACCACAGGGTGGGCAGCACAAGGGCGGCACCCGTGGCGATGGCGTTGACGCCCCCGATGCAGCCGAAGGCGAGCGCCGAGCGCAGGACCCGAAGGCGGGTGCGCTGGGGGGTCGGGTCGACCAGCGGCAGCAGCACCCACGGCGCCACGGCCATGGGCCACACCTCGATCGAGGTCACCGCGATCTCGGCGAGGAAGCGCGGCGACAGGGCGAACAGCAAGGCCCCGAGGTAGCGCGTCCACGGCCCACCCACCCCCACGGCCCGCGCCAGCCGCCAGAAGCCGAGGAAGGCGGTGCACAGCACCAGCGACCACCACAGCCGCTGCGTCACCCACTCGGGCACCTGCAGCACCCGCAGCACCAGGTGGAACGGCCCCATGGGGAAGAGGTAGCCGTAGGCCTGGTTCTGCAGCTGCCCGAGGTGGCCCCCGTCCCACACGTGCAGGGCCCGGCCGAGGAAGGCCGCCGGTGACAGGGTCAGGTCGAGCTTGGTGTCCGGGACGACCCGGCCCCCGCCCTGCAGGAAGCTCGCGGCCGTGAGCAGCACGCACGCCGTGAGCAGCCGCACCCGCCATACGTGCTGGTCAGCACGACCCGCACGATCGGACCGACCGGCCTGGTGGGGCCGGTCGGTCCGGGGAGCGGGGGGAGCCGAGGTCATCGAACACGCAGGACCAGCACGGCGTTCCACGAGACGATCTCGCGGACGCCCGGCACGCGGATCAGCCACCGGGCCCAGGCCGGGTGGTAGCGGGGCAGGATCTCGACCCGCTCGACCCGGCCGGCGCGCTCCGCGGCGGCGAGCCAGGTGAGCATGCGGGCGATGGAGCAGGCGTAGAGGGAGCGGCCGAAGTCGTTCTTGGGGCGATGGCCGTGCCGGTCGGCGTAGCGGTCCGCCGCGCGACGGCCGCCGAGGTAGTGCCAGGGGGCGGTCTCGTGGCCGCCCCAGGGGGACAGCCAGGGCGTCCAGGAGATGACGACGGTGCCGCCGGGTCGGGTGATGCGGACCATCTCGTCCGCCATCTCCTCCGGCGCGGGCACGTGCTCGAGGACGTTGCTGGAGTAGGTGAGGTCCACGACGTCGTCCGCGATGGGCAGCGACAACCCCGAGGCGCGCAGGGTGTTGGAGGCGACCGTCCCGCGGCGCTCGAGCTCCCCGGCGTCGGGGTCGATCCCGGCATAGCGGGCCCCGGCCGCCATGAAGGCGTCCGCGAAGTAGCCCGGTCCGCCCCCCACGTCGACCATGGTGGCACCGTCGAGCTCGCACCAGCGGCTCGCCTCGCGGACCGAGTCCAGCGCGAGCAGGCCGTAGAAGTAGGCGGGGTCGGTCTGCTCGACCGTGAACGCGCGGAAGAGCTGGACCGAGCGGGCCAGGGAGCCGACCCGGGCCAGGGGCGGCAGCGGGCGCACCGCACCGGGATGCTCCGGCACGGGGGCGCGCTGCTGCTGGTCCGCGGTCATGCGCTCGCGCGCCGGCCGGGTCGGTGGCCGACCCGCTCGGGTGCGGCGACGACCTGGTCGATCTCTGCGACGGCCGGGCGGTGCGCGGCAGCCCGGGCGAGCGTGCGCTCCCAGCTGTCGACGGTCGCGCCCCAGGAGAAGCGGCGGGCGTGGGCGCGGGCCGCGAGGTCCATCTCGTGCCGCAGGTGATGGTCGGCGAGGAGCTCGGCGGTGGCCTCGACGAACTCGTCGAGGTCGTGCGCGAGGGTGCCGGTGTAGCCGTCGACCACGGACTCGGACAGGCCGCCGGCGTCGTGGAAGGCCACCGTGGGGGCGCCGTGGATGGCGGCCTCGATGACGTTGAGCCCCCAGCCCTCCTTGAGGCTCGGGGCCAGCGAGACCCACGCCGACGAGAGCTCGTGGTGCTTGGTGACCTCGTCGACGAAGCCCAGCACGTCGACGATGTCGTCGGCCCCCACCGAGCGGGCGTGCTCCTCGACGCGCTCGCGCCACCAGCCGTCGCCCACGATCCGCAGCCGCAGCCCGGGGAACCGGTGGCGCAGGCGCTGAGCGGTGTCGATGGCCAGCTCGACCCGCTTGTGGGGGACGAGCCGGCCGAGGACGACGAGGCTGGGGTGCTCGGTGCGCGACTCCCGCGTGCTCCACGGCAGCTCGGTGCCGTTGTGGATCACCGAGATGTCGTCGGGGTCGATCCCGAGCTCGGCGAGCTCGTCACGGGTGCGACCGGAGACGGTGACGTACTGGCAGCCGCGGTAGAGCCACGGTGAGATGCGGGACTCGAGGAACCAGCCCACGGAGGCGACGGCGCGGTTGAACACGACCGGCCACTGCTCCTTGTGCACGTGGTGGATCAGCACGACCACCGGGGACAGGGTGCCGAGGCGCGAGCCGAAGGGCAGGCCGTTCTGGATGTCGACGACGACGTCGAAGTGGCCCTCGGTGCGCTCGAGCTCGCGCAGCCGCCGGACGGTCGCGGGATAGACGGAGGCGCGTCCCCCCTGACGGAGGATGCGGTAGCCGTCGAGGTGCTCCTGCTCGGGGGCGTCGCCGTGGGCGGCGCACAGCAGGGTGATGTCGTGGCCGCGGGCGGCGAGCCCGCTGCAGACGGTCTGGGCGTAGCGCTCGGCCCCACCACCCTCGGGGTGGGTGAGGTCGCGCCAGCTGAGGAAGGCGATACGCACGGCTGTGGGCGTGGTCGTGGTGCGGAAGGTGTCGATGCGGTGACGGGGAGCCGTCAGCCGCCGTAACCGATGATCTCGGCGGGGGCGACCTGGGCGGCCGGTCCGGACGTCGCGGCCTTGGCGTCGTCGGGAGCGGCGGCGCTCACGGCGTTGACGGCGAGGGCGGAGGCGCCGAGGCCGAGCAGGCAGGACAGGGCGGCGATGACGACGGCGGCGGTGCGGCCACTGAGGGAAGACATGGTCAGACCTCGATCTGCAGGAGGCGGGAGGCGGGGCCCGCGCTGGATGGCGCCGTTGCAGGGGTGCTGGGTGCTGCTGGGGTGCTGGTCGCTGACGACCAGGTGCTACTGATGGGTACTACTGGTCGGTAAGAGTACGTGCCGGAGCTCTGCCTGTCCTGTGGTCTGCGTCACTTTACCGGCATATCGCCCCGATGGGCGGCCTCAGGATCGGGCGCTCGAGGGGCCCGTCGAGGGGTCGTCGACGAGCCAGACGCGCAGGGGTCCGGTCGTGCCGACACGGCGTGCCCCGGGTGGGGGCGGCGGTGTCTCGCCGGGAGTGTCTGCCCAGGTCACGACCGCTTCGACCCCGGCCGAGCGGAGGGCCTCCAGGTCGCCTCTGGTCCAGGCCTCGACCGCGGTCGTGTCGTCGGACCCGACCACCACCGCGCCCCCGTCGCGGGGGACCGAGAGGTTGCGTGATGCGATCACACGACCACGCAGAGCAAGGGGCAGGGGGTCGAGGAAGGGCTGGTCGCCCACCCAGGCCTGCCGTCGGAAGGGCTGCCAGGGCAGGACGAGCGTCGTCCGGTCGCCCACCGCGGCGACGGCCTCGGACCAGCCGGCGGGGAAGCTCGTGGGGCGGTAGGCCGCGTGGACGCGGGTCGGGGCGTCTGGGGCACCGAGCACAGCGAGCGCCACGACGGTCGCTGCGGCCCCGGCCGCCACAACCCGTCCGAGACGGCGACCCAGGGCGGCCACGCCGAGGCCGAGCAGCACCGCGGTCGCGAGCACGGTCAGGCCGAGCAGACGGTGGGTGTCGCGCAGGATGCCGACGCCGGGCAGGCGCTGGGCCTGCCCCCACGCGGCCAGGCCGGGTCCGGACGCCAGGGCCAGGGCGACCACGACGGGCAGCGACAGCGCGACGGCGAGCACCCACCGGTCGGCCCGGCCCGGGCGGATGCTGCCCATGGCCAGCACGAGGGCCGCGACGATCACCAGGGCGGCCGAGGCCAGCAGGGCCGGGGCATGGGCGCGTGAGGCGAGGGCGGCGGCGGGCGCCCAGATGCCCCCACCCCCGAGCACGTCGAGCACCCCCTGCACCCCGTCCGCCCGCACCGCGAACGCCCGGGCCCCCGACGTCTCGCCCGCCGCGCTGGCCCCCCGCAGTCCGGCGACGACCCAGGGCAGGCACCAGGCCACGCCGAGACCCGCGAGGGCCGACCACTCCCGACGATGCCGCCCGGGGCGATGCCTCGTCGTCAGGGCGGTCACCACCACGACCGCCAGCGCCAGCAGCCCGCCGAACGGCGTCAGGGCGGCGGGCAGGGCGGCGACCAGCACCGCGAGGATCCGGCGTCGCGGCGACCCGTCGAGCCGCACCGCCGCCACCAGCCACGGCACCATGGCCCACCCCAGCAGCGTCGGGGGTTGTCCGACGAGCAGCCGCTGCGCGGCATACGGGCTCCAGACCGCGACGGCGGCGGCGATCACGCAGGCCGCGGTCCCGTGCCGGCGCAGGAGGACGGCCAGGCCGCACCCGGCGAGGGCGAGGGAGGCCACGAGCATGACCTGCTGCTGGACCCCCGACGGGACGACGGGCGCGAGCAGGGCCGTCACGGCGTCGAGCGGGACCGCGCGCGGCGCCTGGCCGACGGCTCCCAGGACGGAGGGGCCCAGCACGGGGTCGGGCACCTGCACGAAGTCGCGGTAGAGGAGCTGACCACGGCCCAGCGCGGGCCAGGTCCAGGCCAGGGCGAGGAGGATGGAGGCGACGCATCCGGCGAGCGCGGCCCGCCCGGTCGCCGCCGGCACTGCTCCCCGCCGTCCCATGCCCGCACTATGACATGCAGGCACTCTGGCACGAGGCCTCCTGCAAGCCCCACCGGTGGCACCTGTGGCTGCTAGCGTCGCCGTCCACCGAGTCCTCAGCGTCCAGGAGATGACATGGCCTCACCGACCTCGACGAGCCCGAGCCTGATCACCGTCGCCATCACCGTCGACGGTGAGGCGCGCGAGGTGGAGGTGGAGCCGCGCACGACGCTGCTCGACGCCCTCCGCGAGCGCCTGGGAGAGAACGCCCCCAAGAAGGGGTGCGACCACGGCCAGTGCGGGTCGTGCACCGTGCTGCTGGACGGCCGACGCCATCTCACCTGCCTGACCCTGGCCGTGCAGCACGACGGCGCTGACGTGGTGACCGCCGCCGGGCTGGGCCGGCTCGCGGACGGCGCGGACGCCGACCCGGACGGCCTGCATCCCGTCCAGCGGGCCTTCGTCGACCGGGACGGCCTGCAGTGCGGCTACTGCACGCCCGGTCAGGTGTGCTCGGCCGTCGGGGCTCTCGACGAGATCGCCGCCGGCCACCCCAGCCACGTCACGGAGGACCTGGAGGGCGAGGTCGAGGCCAGCGAGGTGGAGGTCCGTGAGCGGCTGTCGGGCAACATCTGCCGCTGCGGCGCCTACCCCAACATCGTCGACGCGGTCCGGCAGGCCGTCGGGTCCTCGCCGCCCGACCGGGTAGCCACGGCCCTCGCCGCGACCGAGCAGCGCGTCGGACCCGGCGCCGCCGCCGGCCCCGGATCCGACGCGAAGGAGCAGACGTCGTGAGGCCCGTGGAGTACGCGCGACCGACGTCGGTGGACGAGGCGGTCCGGCTGGTGTCCGCAGACCCCGACGCGTCCTACCTGGCCGGCGGGTCCAACCTGCTGGACCACCTCAAGCTGGGGCTGGTCACGCCCGGCCGGCTCGTGGACGTCGGGGACCTCGGCCTGGACGAGATCTCCGAGACGCCGGGCGGGGGCCTGCGCGTGGGTGCGGGGGTCCGCAACAGCGACCTGGCCGCCCACCCCTGGGTGCGACGCCACCAGCCCGTCCTGTCCCGCGCGCTCCTCGCGGGAGCCAGCGGCCAGATCCGCAACCAGGCGACGACGGCGGGCAACCTGCTCCAGGGCACGCGCTGCGTCTACTTCCAGGACCTGAGCACGCCGTGCAACAAGCGCGAGCCCGGCAGCGGGTGCTCCGCCGACGACGACCGCGCCTACACGCGCTACAACGGGGTGCTGGGCACGTCCGAGCACTGCCGGGCCGTGCACCCGGGCGACATGTCGGTGGCGCTGGCAGCGCTGGACGCCGTCGTGGTCGTCCAGGGGCCCGACGGCGAGCGACGCGAGTCCCTCGACGACCTCTACCGGTTGCCCGGGGACGCCCCGGAGCAGGACACCACGCTGCGTCACGGCGACCTGATCACGGCGGTCGAGCTGCCGGCACCGGTCGAGGGCTCCTCGCAGGCGTACCACAAGGCTCGGGACCGGGCCTCCTACGCCTTCGCGCTCGTCTCGGTCGCTGCCGTGCTGCGGCTGCGCGAGGGGCGCGTCGACCACGTACGGGTGGCCTGGGGCGGCGTCGCGCACCGGCCGTGGCGCGCTCGCATCCTCGAGGAGCGGCTCACCGGGCAGGCCCTGACCGAGGACACCGTCCGCGCAGCCTGCGCAGCGGAGCTGGCCGACGCCCACGCGCACTCGGGCAACGAGTACAAGCCGGCCATGGTGACCGGGGCGACCGCCATGGTGCTGAGCCGGCTGAGGGACGAGCAGGAGGCGCGATCATGACCGAGCACCCAGCCACGATGCCGCCGCTGACGGCCCGCGCGATGGGCACCGACGTGCAGCGCCGGGACGCGGTGGACAAGGTGCGTGGTCGCGCGCCCTACGCCTTCGAGCAGACCGGGGAGGGCCTGCTCTATGCCCACCTGGTCACCTCGACCGTCGCCCGGGGCACGATCACCTCGGTCGACGACGCCGCTGCCCTGGCGGCGCCGGGTGTCCACGCGGTCGTGCATCACGCGAACGCACCCCGCCTGGACAGCCACGAGGACCGCGAGCTGGACGTCCTGCAGGACGGCGACGTCGACTTCCACGGGCAGATCGTGGCGATCGTGCTCGCGGACTCGCCCGAGGCCGCCCGCCACGGTGCCTCGCTGGTCGAGGTGAGCTACCAGGAGCGGGAGTTCGTCGTCGAGCTGCGCGACGACTCGCCCGTCTACCGGCCCGAGAGCGTCAACGCCGGCTTCCCCACGGACTCGACCACCGGTGACGTGGACGCGGCCATGGCGGCGGCCGCCGTGCGCGTCGAGGAGGTCTACCGGACGCCGCACGAGCACAACAACCCGATGGAGCCGCACGCCTTCGCCGCCACCTGGTCGAAGGACGGGGCGTCGCTGGAGATCCACGACTCGACCCAGCACCCGCACGGCGTCCAGGAGCAGCTGGCCACGGCATTCGGTCTCGAGCCCGAGGCCGTGCACGTCCTGGCTCCCCACATCGGGGGTGGCTTCGGGTCCAAGGGCCTGCCGCACGCGCCCGACGTGGCCGCGGCCCTGTCCGCCCGCACCGTGCCCGGGCGCACCGTGAAGCTCGCCGTCACCCGGCAGCAGATGTTCTCCCTGTGCGGATACCGCTCCGCGACCGTCTCCCGGGTGCGCCTCGGTGCCGACGAGCAGGGGCGGCTGGTCGCGACCGAGCACGCCGTGCACGTGCAGACCAGTCGGGTCAAGGAGTTCGTCGAGCAGGCAGCCGTGCCCGCGCGATCGCTGTATGCCGCGCCCCACCGCAGCACGAGCCACCGGGTCACGGCGCTGGACGTCGCCATCCCCTCCTGGATGCGCGCGCCCGGCGTCTTCCCGGGGGTCGTCGCGCTCGAGATGGCGATGGACGAGCTGGCCTGCCGGACCGGCATCGACCCGATCGAGCTGCGGCGCCTCAACGAGCCCGACGTCGACCCCGACACCGGGCTGCCGTTCAGCGAGCGTCGCCTGGTCGAGTGCCTCGAGCTCGGCGCCGAGCGCTTCGGGTGGTCCGAGCGTCCGAGCACCCCCGGCAGCCGGGTCGAGGGCGACTGGCGCATCGGGCTCGGGGTGGCGTCCGCGACCTACCCGGGCGAGTCCATGCCCGGCAACGTCGCGCGGGTGACCGCCACCGACGGGCGCCTGGTCGTAGCCATCGCCGCCGCCGACCTCGGCACCGGGGCGCGCACCACGATCGGACTGATCGCGGCCGACGCCCTGGGCGTGGCGCCGGAGGACGTCGACGTGGAGGTGGGGGACACCTCGTTGCCGCAGGCGACCGTGGCCGGTGGCTCGTCCGGCACCAGCTCGTGGGGATCGGCCGTGGTCGCCTGCTGCCGGGCCTTCCGCGAGCAGCACGGCGACGACCCCGCGGAGGGAGCCTCCGCCACCAGCACCCCCACGGAGGCGGACGACAAGGAGTACGCGCACCACTCCTTCGGAGCCCAGTTCGCCGAGGTGGCCGTCAACCGGTGGACGGGCGAGATCCGCGTGCGCCGCCTCCTCGGGGTCTTCTCCGCGGGGCGGATCGTCAACCCGCGTGGGGCCCGCTCGCAGCTCATCGGTGGCATGACCATGGGGCTCGGCGCGGCCCTGCACGAGGAGTCCGTGCGCGACCCGCGGTTCGGGCACGTCGTCACCCAGGACCTCGCGACCTATCACGTGCCGGCCAACGCCGACGCGGTGGACATCGAGGCGCTGTGGCTGCCCGGAGCCGACGACACGATCAACCCGATGGGCGCTCGCGGCATCGGCGAGATCGGCATCACCGGCGTCTCGGCGGCCATCGTCAACGCGGCCTACAACGCCACGGGGGTGCGGGTGCGGTCGCTGCCGATCACCGCGGACGCCTTCCTGTGAGGCCCCGCGCGGTGGCGGGCCTGGTCCTCGCCGCGGGGGCGGGACGTCGGTGGTCGGAGGCGCTGCGGTCCGCGACACCCTCCGCGGCACCCAAGGCGGCACCGGCCCCCACGGGGATCGTCAAGGTGCTGCTGCGCGACGACGACGGCACCAGCCTGGTGGTCCATGCCGTGCGCTCGCTGCTCGACGCCGGCTGCGCGCCGGTGGTCGTGGCGGTCGGGGCGCACGAGGAGGCGGTGCGCACCGAGATCACCCGATCGTCCGCCGGGTCGGACGGGGCCCTGCGAGAGGCGGGCGACGTCGTCCACGTGGTGTCCTGCGAGGGGTGGGAGCACGGGATCGGGCACTCCCTGCGCGCGGGGCTGGCGGCGGTGCACGACCTCGTCGACGCGCACGTGGACCACGTGTTGATCACGCTCGCCGACCTGCCCGACCAGGGGCCCGAGCTCGTCCTGCGGCTCCTCGACGACGCCCCCACCGGACCGGTGGCGCTGGCGCGCGCGGCATACGACGGTCGGCCCGGTCATCCCGTGCTCGTCGGGCGGGCGCACTGGGGCGAGCTGTTGCGGTCCGACAGCCAGGACGTCGGCGCCCGCAGCCTGCTCAGCTCCCCCGAGGCGATGCTGGTCGACTGCGGCGACCTGGCCCTGGGGCTCGACGTCGACGTCCCTGCTGACCTCGCGGTGGCGCCCGGTCGCTGGGGCGTGCACCGACCCGCGAGCGCGGTGACCGGGTCGTGAGCCGCGTGCTGGAGCAGGTCGTCGCCTGGCTCGAGGAGGGCCACCGCGTCGCCCTCGCCTCCGTCTCGGCGGTGCACGGGTCGACCCCGCGCCCGACCGGGCCTGCCATGGCCGTGCGCGACGACGGCGTCGTCGCGGGCTCCGTCTCGGTGGGGTGCGTCGACGGCGAGACCTACGCGCTCGCGGAGGAGGTCCTCAGATCCGGCCTGCCGAGCAGCCGCACCTACGCGGGGCCCCAGGAGCAGGCGGGCCTGCCCACCGACCTCGGGCACCTCGGCCCGTCGATCCTGTGCGGGGGCTCGATGACGGTCCAGGTCGAGGCCCTCCCCCCGCAGGACGCCCCTCGGCTGCGGCAGGCCCTGGCCTTCGAGCGGGCGGCCGATCCGCTGCTGCTGGTCTACGGCGCCGGTGACCTGGCTGCCGAGATCTGTCGCCTGGGGACGACCCTCGGGCGCAGGGTCGTGGTGTGCGACCCCCGACCGGTGTTCACCACCCCCGACCGCTTCCCCGAGGCCTGGCAGGTCGTCGTCGACCAGCCCCACCGCCACCTGGACCGGCTGCTGCGGTCGCGAGACGTGGACGTCAGCACGGCCGTCGTCGCACTGACCCACGACGAGCGCACCGAGGACCCGCTCCTGCAGGTCGCGCTCGGGTGTCCGGCGGGGTACGTCGGAGCCCTCGGATCACGGGCGACCCACCGCGCTCGCCTCGAACGTCTGCGCACGCTCGGGGTCGACGGCCGGTTGCTGTCGCGGCTGCGCGGACCCGCCGGGCTGGACCTGGGCGGCACCACCGCCGCCGAGACGGCGCTGAGCATCCTCGCCGAGATCCTCGCCGTCGCGAACGGGCGCGCTGGAACGCCCCTGTCCCACGGCAGCCAGGCCATCCACCCCCGCCGCGCGGACTCCCACCCCCGCGCCACGGCCTCCCTGGCGGAGCCCACCGGCGACTAGCCCGACCCGCCCCCGACCCGCCCCCGGCGAGATCCCGGCCACACGTCGCGGCGTCGCATGCTGGCACTATGGCACGCTGACGACCCCGTGCCCGGGCATCACCGACCAAGGAGCTCCCATGAGCCGCACCACCTCGGACGCCGCCGCGCGGCCCGTCGTGTCGCGAGCGCTCGCGCAGGTCACGTCGGCCCTGTCGTCCGGTGGGCTGCTCTTCGCCGGCACCTTCCTCGGGGCGCTGCTCGGCTACGCGTTCTTCGTGGTGCTCGGGCGGTCGATGACCCCCGACGACCTGGGCGCCGTGGGCTCGCTGATCAACCTGTCGACGATCCTGACCGTGCCGGGCCTCGGGCTGCAGCTCGTGACGGCGCGCGGCGTCGCGTCGCAGTCGGCGCCCGCGCACGGCCGATCGGGCGGCCCCGTGGACGGCGGGCTGCTGGTCGGGGCGCTGCTGGTCGGTGGCGTGCCGGCGTTGCTGCTCGCCGTCACGGCACCCCTCGTGGCTCCGCTGCTGCACCTGCCCTCCGTGGCGCCGTTGGTCGTGCTGGCGCTGTCGGCCGTGCCCATGACCGTGGCCTTCGCGGCGCTCGGGGTGCTGCAGGGCGCCGAGCGGTTCGCGGCGCTCGGGCTCTCGGCGCTGCTGGTCGGCGTCGCCAAGATCGCCTCCGCCGTCGCCGCCTCCGCACTCGGCCAGGGCGTCCTGGGGGTGATCGGGTGGTATGCCGTGGGCTGGGTCGTGGTCGCCGTCGTCGCGGGGGCGCTCGCCGTCCGCGGGGCCGGCCGGGGTGGCGCCGGCGAGGATGGCCCGGGCTCGGACGGCATACCTGATCTTGAACGAGGTGGATCGGTGACGGCGCCCTCGTGGTGGGCCGCCGGGATCGCGCGCGCCCGGGCCGGCCTGGTGGGGTCCATGCCGACCGCCGGGCTGCTGGTCCTGTCGAGCCTCGACCTGATCCTCGCCCGCCACCACCTGTCGCGCGACGGGTCCGGCGTCTACACGATGGGCGCGCTGTTCGAGAAGGTCGCCTTCTGGGGGCCGCAGTTCATCGCCACCATCTACTACCCGCGCATGGCCCGCCCTGCCGAGCGCCGCGCCGCGGTCCGGGCGGCCGTGGGCATGACCGCGGCCGTCGGCGTGCTGGGGGTGCTGGTCGCGGCGGTCGCGGGCGACCTGCTCACCTCCGTCGTCGGCGGGCGCGCCTATGTCGACGAGCTCGGCCACCAGGCCTGGGTGTTCACCGCGCTCGGCGTCGCCCTCGCCCTCGTCCAGGTGCTCGTGTACGCCGACCTCGCCGACCACCGCCACGGCGTGGGGGCCCTGGTGTGGGTCGCCGTGGCCGTCACGGTCGGCGCCGTCGCCCTGTGGCACGGCAGCGTGGCCGCCGTCGTGACGACCGTGCTCGTGTGCGTGCTGGGGCTGCTCGTCGTGGCCGGGACGGTGGTCGCCCGGCGCGCCTGAGGGTCCCGTCCGTGAGACGGCGGGCGTTCGGCATACGGGACGCGCCGGTGCCAGGTGAGTGCTCGGTCAGCGGACCTGCCCCGGGCAGGGAATACTTGACGCGCCCGAGCGGCTCCCCCAGGAAAGAAGTACCTCATGGCATCAAGCCCTGCCAGCGACATCGTCTCGAGCGTCGGCGGCCCCTCCAACATCACCAGCCTCACGCACTGCGCGACCCGGCTGCGGTTCCAGCTCAAGGACGCGTCCGGCGTCGACCAGGCGCAGGTGGAGAAGATCCCCGGCGTCATGGGCGCCGTCCCGCAGTCCGGCGACCGCTACCAGGTCGTCATCGGTGGCGCGGTCCAGAACGTCTTCAACGACATCATGGCGCTGCCCGAGATGGCGTCCGGCGGTGGCGGCTCCGCGGCGGCCGCAGGCGCATCTGGCGCCAAGTCCGACGACGAGCTCAAGGCCGAGCTGCGCTCCGGCGGCCCCCGCGGCGGACGCGCCTGGCTCGACAACTTCTTCGAGTTCCTCTCCGACTCGTTCCGCCCGATCCTGGGCGCGCTGCTCGGTGCCTCGCTGTTCATCACCTTCATGGCGCTGATGTCCACCCTCGGCGTCATCGGCAACTGGGCCGACCCCCGCGTCAAGCTCGAGGGCGGCTGGGCGTTCATCAACCTGCTGTGGCAGGGCGTGTTCACCTTCCTGCCGCTGATGGTCGCCTACAACGCGTCCAAGAAGCTCGGCGCCGACCCCTGGGTGGGCTTCGCGATCATGGGTGTGCTGATGCTGCCCGGCTTCACCGCCCTCGGTGACGCCGCCCGCACCGCCACGGTCGCCGGCTCCGAGGTCAAGATCTTCGACGTCTTCGGTCTGCCGCTGACGATCTTCAACTACGGCTCGACGGTGTTCCCGCCGCTGCTGATGGCCGCGGTGCTCGGCCCGCTGTACAAGCTGCTCAAGCGCCTCATCCCGAGCAACCTGCACCTGATCTTCGTGCCGTTCCTCGCGATGTTGGTGATGATCCCGCTGACGGCCTTCCTCATCGGCCCGATCGGCGTCTACGTCGGCGCCGGCCTCGGCAGCTTCCTGAAGTCCATCAACGACTTCAGCCCGCTGATCTTCGCGATCGTCATCCCGCTGGCCTACCCCTTCATGGTGCCGCTGGGCCTGCACTGGCCGATCAACGCGATCATGCTGCTCAACATCCAGCAGAACGGCTTCGACTTCATCCAGGGCCCCATGGGCGCGTGGAACTTCGCCTGCTTCGGCGCCACCGCCGGCGTCCTCTACCACGCCATGAAGGACAAGGACGTGGCGATGCGCCAGACGGCGACCGGTGCCCTCGCGGCCGGACTGCTCGGCGGCATCTCCGAGCCCTCCCTGTACGGAATCCACCTGCGGTTCAAGCGGATCTATCCGCGCATGCTCGTCGGCTGCCTCGTCGGTGGCGTGATCATCGGCCTCGGCGGCGGGCTCAAGACCAGCGCCTTCGTCTTCACCTCGCTGCTGACGATCCCGGCGTTCGACAACATCCCGCTCTACGCCATCGCCGTGGCCGCGTCCTTCTTCATCTCGATGCTGCTGATCGTGTTCACCGACTACCGCACCCCCGAGCAGAAGGCCGAGGCGCTCGCCGCCAACGCCGCCGCCACGGACACCGCGATCCCGGAGCAGAACCCGGTCGACAACGAGAACGTCACCCTGTCCACCGACGACCGTATGGCGCACGCCGGGGCCGTCGCTGGTGGGGCTGCTGCCGGCGCTGGCGCTGGATCGCTCGCGGGCGACGCCCCGACGACCGGTCGTGCTCCTGAGGCTCCCGCCGGGCACTCCCGCCCGGAGGCCGCCGCGGGCGGCGCGAGCGTGGTGACCGACACCGCTGGCGCGGGCACGGCCGGTGCTGGTGCGGCCGCGACCGGTGCTGCTGTAGGCGCGGGTGCTGCCGGTGCGGCTGGCTCTGCCAGTGCTGGGGCCGTCGAGGTCGGCGCGCCCTGCGACGGCGTCGTCGTGCCGCTGGCCGAGGTGCCGGACAAGGTGTTCAGCGCGGGCCTGGTCGGCCCGGGCGTCGGCATCGACCCGCGCGACGACACGATCTGCGCGCCGGCCGCCGGCACCGTGGTCGTGGCCCAGTCGACAGGTCACGCCTTCGGCCTGGCGGTCGAGGGTGGTGTCGAGCTGCTCATCCACGTCGGCATCGACACCGTCAACCTCGACGGCCGTGGCTTCGACGTCCACGTCAAGGCCGGCGACACGGTGGCCGCGGGCGACCCGCTCGTGACCTTCGACCGCGCGGTGATCGAGGAGGCGGGCTACTCGCTGATCACGCCCGTCCTCGTGACCAACTCGTTCGCGACGGGCCCGGTCGAGCCGCTGGACGTGTCCGGCGAGATCGCCAAGGGCGCGCCGATCATCCGCGTCACCCCCGCCTGACCTACCTCAGGTAGTCACATCCGCCCGGGTTAGCCCGCCAGGCGGATGTGACCGCCTCAGGTAGGCACATCGGCCTGGGTTCGACGGTCCTGCCCCTCCCGGCTGATGGACCTACCCCCGGCAAAGGCATCGACCGGCCTCCGTTCCCCAGGCCGGTGTGACCAGGGCCGGTTGATCTGATCAGGCACCCTGCACCGGCCGTATGCCGAGAGGCCCGGCGTCATCCCCGATCGGGGCATGGCGCCGGGCCTCCCGCACGCCTGGACCCCGGCCTGGGGGCGTTCTTCCGGCATACGGACCGATCGGTGCCGGACCGAGGTCAGGGTGTGCGGGCTCGGCGGGAGGTGATGAGTTGCGCGCAATTGAGTTGCACACAACCGACTGGCGTGGCAGGGTAGACGGCATGGAGTCAGACCTCGAGCTCGACCGGCAGCTGTGCTTCGCGCTCTACAGCGCGTCGCGCGTCGCGACCGGCGCCTACCGCGAGGGGCTCACACGTCTCGGCCTGACCTACACGCAGTACGTCACGCTGCTCGCGCTGTGGGAGGCCGACGGCCCCAGCGTCTCCGAGCTCGGCGAGCGGCTCCAGCTCGACAGCGGCACGCTGTCCCCGCTGCTGCGACGCCTGCAGGCCGCCGGGCACGTCGAGCGTCGGCGGGACCACCGCGACGAACGACGCGTCACCGTCCACCTCACCGACCAGGGCCGCGCGCTCGAGCCGGAGGCGGCGGGCCTGCGCCAGCAGCTCTACGACTCCATGCACCTGACCCCGCAGGAGTCAGAGACCCTGCGCACCCTCGCGCAGCGGTTCTGCCACCTGCCCACCCCGCACGACTCGAACGAAGGGCACACGTCATGAACGCGATCTACACCGCAGAGGCGCTCGCCACCGGCGCCGGCCGCAACGGCCACGTCCTCACCAAGGACGGCCGCGTCGACCTCGACCTCGCCGTCCCCACCGAGATGGGTGGCTCCGGCCAGGGCGCCAACCCCGAGCAGCTGTTCGCCGCCGGCTACGCGGCGTGCTTCCACTCCGCGCTGCAGATGGTCGCCCGCGAGGCCAAGGCCGACCTCGGCGAGTCCAGCGTCGGCGCCCGCGTCGGCATCGGCCCGCGTGACGGTGGCGGCTTCGGGCTGGAGGTGACCCTCGAGGTCGTCATACCGGCCCTGCCCCACGACCAGGCGCAGCAGCTCGCGGACCAGGCCCACCAGGTCTGCCCGTACTCCAACGCCACGCGCGGCAACATCGACGTCACCGTCACGGTGGTGGAGGACTGATGACGGCCCCGACCAGCACGCGCCAGATCGTCCTCGCGGCGCGGCCGCAGGGGTGGCCGACGCCCGACGACTTCCGCATCGAGACGATCGAGCTCCCCGAGCTCGCCGACGGCCAGGTCCTCGTGCGCAACACCGCGATGTCCGTCGACCCCTACATGCGCGGTCGCATGAACGACGTGAAGTCCTACGTGCCGCCGTTCCGGCTCGACGAGCCGCTCGACGGCGGCGCGGTCGGTGAGGTCGTCGCCTCCCGCAGCGAGTCCGTGCCCGTCGGGGCGCGCGTGCTGCACGGTCTGGGCTGGCGCGAGCACGCGATCCTGCCCGCCGACGGCGTGACGGTGATCGACACCGAGCGGGTGTCCGAGACGGCATACCTCGGGGTCCTCGGCATGCCCGGGCTGACCGCGTATGCCGGACTGACCGCCGTCGCCGGGTTCCGCGAGGGCGACGCGGTGTTCGTGTCCGGCGCGGCAGGCGCCGTGGGCTCGCTCGTGGGCCAGATCGCCCGGCTGATGGGCGCGTCGCGGGTCATCGGGAGCGCCGGCTCGCCCGACAAGGTCCAGCGCCTGCGCGACCTCGGCTTCGACGCCGCGTTCGACTACCACGACGGGCCGGTCGCCGACCGGCTGCGCGAGGCGGCCCCGGACGGCATCGACGTCTACTTCGACAACGTCGGGGGCGAGCACCTCGAGGCCGCCATCGGACGCCTCAACCTGCACGGACGGGTCGCCATGTGCGGCGCCATCTCGCAGTACAACGCCACCGAGCCCACGCCCGCCCCGCGCAACCTCGCCCTCGCCATCGGCAAGCAGCTGACGCTGCGTGGGTTCATCGTCGGGTCCTACTCCCACCTGGCCGACGAGTTCCGAGGCCGTATGACGGACTGGA
Organism: Arsenicicoccus sp. UBA2120; assembly: GCF_002330965.1. Lineage (NCBI taxonomy): Bacteria > Bacillati > Actinomycetota > Actinomycetes > Micrococcales > Intrasporangiaceae > Arsenicicoccus > Arsenicicoccus sp. UBA2120. The sequence continues at coordinate 21,641 of NZ_DCYC01000082.1, read as the reverse complement.
TCGCGGCGGGCGACATCAGCGTCGACGAGACGCGGCGCGAGGGGCTGGACGCGGCGCCGCAGGCGTTCATCGACCTGATGCGTGGCGCCAACACCGGCAAGATGGTCGTCACCCTCTGACCTTCTGATCCCCAGGATCGTGAGTGTTTCGTCCAAGAATCTTGGACGAAACACTCACGATCTCGTGGGGCCGGGCCGGAAATCTCGTGGGGCCGGGCCGGGCCGGGCCGGGCCGGGGTGCGCAGGGGCGGCGGGGGCCGGGGTGGGCTGTTGGCGACCACCGACGCGGCATACGGTCGAAGCATGACCGCCACCTGGAGCCAGCGCATGCGTCACGCCACCGACCTCGACTGGGCCGCCGCGACGGGCCACCGCTTCGTCGACGAGCTGCTCGCCGGGACCGTCGCCGACGACGTCCTGGCGCAATACCTGGTGCAGGACTACCAGTTCTGCGACGCGTTCACCGCCCTGCTCGGGCAGGCGTGCGCGTCTGCGCCGGGCCTCACCTCGCGGCTGCGGTTCGCGCGGCAGCTCGGCATGTTCGCCAGCGACGAGGACACCTACTTCATCGACTCCTTCGACGCCCTCGGCGTGCCCGAGGCCGAGCGGTTCGAGCCCACGCTGACCCAGGCCACGCTGGACTTCGACCGGGTGATGCGGGACGCCATCGAGTCCCGGTCCTACGCCCAGGTCCTCGCGGTCCTGCTGGTCGCGGAGAAGCTCTATCTCGACTGGGCCGAGCGCGCTGACCGCGACGGGATGGCCGCGACCCGTCCGGAGCACGTGGGCTGGGTCGACCTGCACCGCGGTCCGGACTTCCGCGCCTGGGTCGAGTGGTTGCAGGCCGAGCTGGACGCCAACGAGCCCAGCGACCCACGCGACAAGGACGCAGCCGAGCGGGCGTTCACGCGGTCGGTGGCGTGCGAGCGGGCGTTCTTCGACGCGGCATACGGCCGCTGACCACCTGGCAAGGCTCCTCGGCCGGGCCGGCTCGGTCATGCTGGAGGCACAGCACACCCGCTCCCGGCCGTGGGCCGGCTCAGGAGGACCGATGCACACCGAGCAGCGAAGCACCACCGCCACCGTCGACCAGGTGTGGGCGGTGATCGCCGACGGGTGGACCTATCCGTGCTGGGTGGTCGGGGCGTCGCGGATGCGCGCGGTGTCGGCCGACTGGCCCGCGGCCGGCGCACGGCTGCACCACTCCGTGGGGTCCTGGCCCGCGCTGCTGAACGACGAGACCGAGGTCCGCGAGTGCGAGACCGGGCGGCGAATCGTGCTGAGCGCCAAGGCTCGTCCCGTCATGGGGGTGGCCACCGTCGAGATCACGCTCGAGCCGCAGGACGGCGGCACGCTGATCAGCATGCGGGAGGACGCGTCGCGGGGCCCCGGTCGACTGGTCCCGCACGCCGTCCGCCAGGCGGGCATCGCGCGCCGCAACCACGAGGCCCTGCTGCGTCTGGCCCTGCTGGCGGAGCGCCGCACCCAGCCCCGCAGCTGATGCACCTAGCGGGGGTAGGCCCATCAGCCTCCGGTGCGAAGCCCGGCGAGTGTGCCTACCTGAGGCGGTCACATCGGCCTGGGGTGCTAGGTCGGGCGGATGTGCCTACCTGAGGTGGGTCAGCGGATGGTGGGTGGGTCGGCGTAGAGGCGGTGCAGGGCGGCCAGCGACAGGCTGCGCACCGGGCGGCCCCACCAGCGGTTGTCCTGCAGGGCGGCCCGCGCGGCGAGGTAGCCGCAGCCTCCGTGCACACCCCCGCCGGGATGCGTGGCCGCACTGCCGAGGTAGAGGCCCTCGACGTGCGTGCGGGGCCCGCCGAGCCCGGTGACGGGACGCCAGATCGCCTGCTGGAACAGCTGCATCGTGCCGCCCCCCACCGCGCCGTCGCCCAGGTTGGCGTTGCTCGCGTGCAGGTCGTGGGGGCGCTGGTCCCACCGGTCGATGACGTGGTCGCGCCAGCCAGGGGCCAGGTCGTCGAACATCCCCTCCGACGCGTCCGTCAGCCGGTCCGCCGACGCGGCGTCGGTGATGCCCCGCGGCAGGTGGGTGTAGAGCCAGAGCGCCTCGGTGCCCTCGGGCGAGCGCGACGGGTCGACCGTCGTCATCTGCCCGACCAGGGCGAACGGGCGCTGCGGCACCCGTCCTGAGCCGAGGTCGGCGGTCCACCGGACCAGACCCTGCCGGTCCTGGCCGGCGTGCACCACCGCCGCGCCGTGCGCGCGCTCGGCGATCCAGGGCATCGGTGCCGACAGCCGGTAGTTGAGCTTGAGCGTCGGCAGGTCCCACTCGAAGCGGTCCAGGCGTGATCGGAGCCCCACGGGGACGGCGGCGCTCGGCAGGAGCCGGTCGTAGAGGTCGGGTGCGCTCGTGTCGGCGATGACCGCGCGTCGAGCCTGGATGCGCCGACCGTCGACCGTCTCGACGCCGTGCGCTCGCCCAGCGGCCACGGCGATCCGAGCCACGCGCTGACCGGTCTCGAGGCGCGCGCCGGCGGCACGGGCTCGCGAGGCGAGCGCGTCGGCCAGTCGCTGCGTGCCACCACGGGGCGACGGGAAGCCCACGTCCTGCGCGAGCATGGACATGATCCAGCCGAACAACCCGCTGCCGGGCGCCTCCGGGGGGATGTCTGCGTGCATCGCGTTGCCGCTCAGGATCTGCCCGGCGCGGGCGCCGCCGAAGAGCTCGGCGCCCATCCGGTCGACGGGCAGCAGCGCGAACCGCACGAAGTCCGGCACCTGGGTCGCTCCGATGCGCGCCAGCAGCGGCCCGACGGAGCGGCCCGGCGGCCAGCGGGTGAGGAGGCTCGCCAGCAGCGGCTCTCGTATGGCGTCCCACTGCCGCACCAGGCGCAGCCAGGTGTCTCCGTCGCCGGGATGGTCGGCGTCCAGCAGCGCGGCGGTCGCCTCGGCGTCGCCCTCCATGGTCGAGCCGACGCTGTCGTCGCTGGACGCCACGTGCACGACCGGGCGCTCGGCGTGCGACCACTGCAGACCGTGGGCCGTGAGGTCCAGCTCGCGCAGCACGGGCGAGGCCGCGCCGAGGGGGTGGCAGGCGCTGAACTCGTCGAGCACCCAGCCGTCGACGTCGCGGGACGACACGGCGCCACCGAGGGTGTCACGGGCCTCGAGCAGGAGCACGGCCCAGCCGGCGTCGGCGAGGGTGGCGGCGGCCACCAGCCCGTGGTGACCACCGCCGACGATCACCGCGTCGACGATCTCGACGGCCCGGGTGTGCCCTAACGGGGACGAAGCCGACTGCGACGCCCGGGCCCCCGGCCCGGGGTCGCGCTGCGGCGTGCGGGTGCTGGGCCTGGGTGCGTCGGTCGTGGCCATGCGTGACCCATGCCCCGCCCAGCCTCGATCGACACCTGATCCGACGCCCCAGGCCCGACACACGAGCCGACGCCCGACGCGAACCCTGGCACGACACCCGGCATGACGTTCGCGCTGGGTGATCTCCCGGGCCCCCGCGTCAGCTGCCCACGGCCCGCCCCCACTGGAGCGAGGCCTGGTCGGCGGCGCGGCGGCCGCGGTCCCAGCCCTCACGGTCGCGCCCGAAGGACATCGACACGTGACGCACCCGCGGGAACAGCTCCTCGACATACGACTCGACGGCCTCGGTGCGCTCCTGGAGGACCGGCACGAGCTCGCGACCTCCCACGGCCGACATCTCCTCGGCGGCCTGGGCGGTCTCGGCGGCGGTCACCTCGGCCAGGCGCTCGCCGATGCGCGCGCCGAAGGCTGCGAGGAAGGACTGGCGGAAGCTCCGCGTCCGGGACCCGCCGCGCCGGTCGAGCCGCTTGCCCTCGGCGTGCATGGCGCGGGTCGCCTGGACGAGGAGGGACGTGTAGAGGGTCTCGACGGCGTCCAGGTCGTGGGGGAAGCCCAGCAGCGTGACGTAGCCGTCCTCCTTGGCCCACACGCTGCGCGACCGGTTGGCGTCGGCGACCGCTCCGAGCAGCATGACCTTCTCCCGGACGTAGGGCGTCTCCATCCACAGCCGCCGCCCGTCCGGTCGCTCACCGCCACCGCCTGACGACGCGCTCGCGGCCAGCACCGCGTGGTCGATGCTGTGTCGCGCCATGAGGGCCTGGGCCCCAGCGGTGAAGGTCTCGGCCTCGGCCTCGTAGGGCGTGGACTCGGCCTTGGCCAGCAGCTGCCGCACCCGCGCCAGGATCTTGTCGTCCACGTCGATCGGCGTGGACGAGGCCTGCGTCGTCGCCTCGCCCGGCCTGGCGCCGAGCTGCTGCATGGCGGGGAGCGACCGGAGCACGTGCTCGAGCCGCAGCGCCACCTCGTAGGCGATCGCCTCGCTGCCCCACCGCCCGACCCGCGCCGTCACGCACGAGTCCGCCGCCGGCCACCAGACGGAGGCCTCGACGAGCTCGAGCTGGTCGTGCCAGCGCTGCTCGACCGTGGCCCGCGGGTAGGACGCCAGGTCCGCGGCCATCACGTCCCCCAGCAGCTCCACGACCCGCGTGACCGTCTCGGGCTCGGCCCGCACGTGCAGCGCGGACCGTCGGACCAGGTGGTGCAGGTCCATCGGCTGCCAGCCGCTGCGCCACCTCTCCTCGAGGACCCCGCGCAACCGCGTCGTGAGGGTCTGCTCCACCACGGCCCGGCCGCCGGTGGTGTGCGCGAGCGTGATCAGGTCGACCACCGCGTCGTCGAGGTCCCAGACGGACCCTGCGCTCAGCCCTCGCACCCCGGCCAGCGCCAGCTCGTCCGCCTGCCCGGACACCTCTCCCCGGTCGGACCGCTCCCGCGACCCCGACCTATCCGACCCCGTCGACCCTTTCGACCCCGTCGACCCAGTCGACCCAGCCGACCATGACTGTCTCTGCCTGCTCACCATGACACCTCTCAGAACACCTCAGGACCGTTCGCCGGTCCAGCTCGTCGCCCCCAGTCCTGACAGCACCTACTCAACCACGTGGGTCTGACAGACCCCTCTTCACCGCGCCCTGGGAATAATCTGACGTTATGGTTGATTGTTGCTGACGTTATCCACGTCTGCCCCACCCCCGCGCCGGAGAAGGTCCCCATGTCCTCGACAGCGAGCACCACGCCCACGAAGCGTCGCCGCCTCCCGTCCTTCAGCATCCAGATCCTGATCGCCCTCGTCCTGGGCCTCGCCCTCGGCTGGGTCGCCCTGACCATGGGCCCCACCGCGAACGGCGACGACAACTGGCTCACCGTCGTGCTCGACACGATCGGGTCGACCTTCGTCACCCTGCTCAAGGCCCTGGTGCCGCCGCTGATCCTCACGGCGATCATCGCCTCGATCGCCAACCTGCGCGGTGTCGCCAACGCCGCCCGCCTGGCCGGCAAGACCCTCCTGTGGTTCGGGATCACGGCTCTGGCCTCGGTGATCATCGGGATCGTCCTCGGCCTGGTGATCCAGCCCGGCCGCAACACGAGCGTGAGCGAGAGCGCCGCCAAGGCCCCCAGCACGCAGGGCGGATGGCTCGACTTCATCGACCAGCTCGTCCCCGGCAACTTCCTGGGCCTGTCGGTCAGCTCCCACCCCGTGACCGGCCCCGGCGGCGCGCTCGCCTCGGTCGACACCAGCGTCAGCTTCAAGGCGCTGCAGCTGGTCGTCATCGCCCTCGTCGTGGGCATCGCCGCGCTCAAGGTCGGCAAGGCCGCCGAGCCCTTCCTGGCCTTCAACGCCTCCGCGCTCGCCATCGTGCAGAAGGTCCTGTGGTGGGTCATCCTGCTGGCCCCGATCGGCACCGTCGGCCTCATCGGCCGCGCGATCGCGACCTACGGCTGGTCCTCGCTGACCCAGCTCGGCACCTTCGCGCTCGCGATCTACGCCGGGCTGCTGATCGTGCTGCTCGTGCTCTATCCCGCGCTGCTCCTGGCCCACGGCCTCTCCCCGCGCAGCTACTTCCGCGGCGCCTGGCCGGCCATCCAGCTCGCCTTCGTCTCCCGGTCGTCCCTCGGGACCCTGCCCGTCACCCAGCGCGTGACCGAGTCCCTGGGTGTGCCGCGCGAGTATGCCGCCTTCGCCTCACCTCTGGCGGCCACGACCAAGATGGACGGCTGCGCCGCGATCTACCCCGCGATCGCCGCGATCTTCGTGGCGCAGTTCTTCGGCGTCGACCTCGGCCCGCTGGACTACCTGCTCATCGTCGTGGTGTCGGTCATCGGCTCGGCCGCGACCGCCGGCCTGACCGGCGCGATCGTGATGCTGACCCTCACTCTGTCCACGCTGGGCCTGCCCCTCGCCGGCGTCGGGCTCCTGCTCGCGATCGACCCGATCCTCGACATGGGGCGCACGGCGGTCAACGTCGCGGGCCAGGTGCTCGTGCAGATCATCGTCGCGCGACGCGAGGGCATCCTCGACGAGGACGAGTTCGCCCGGGCCGAGCCCATCTCGATGGACTCGCGGCCCGCGCTGGCCCACGCCTGACGGCGCAGCCGGGCAACGGTCCGGCGGCTCATCAGCACTGACAGTCCGTATGGCGAGCGCCCACCCCATCCGGGGGCCGGGCGCTCGCGCGGGTCTTCGGTGGGATGGGGGGGTTCGCAGTGGCGGGCTGGTCTCGTGCTGCGGGGTGAGACGGGTGGGGGAGGGTGAGGCGGGTCCGCCGCACGGCGGACGAGGGCCGGCTGATGCCCTTACCCCCGGCGGGATCATCAGCCTGGGGGACGAAGCCCGGCTGATGCCCTTACCCCCGGCAGGGGAAGCCGGTGCGGGTGTCGACCACGTTGACCAGCGGCTCGCCGGTGACGTGCGCGGCGGCCTCGGGCTCATGCCGGGCGTCGAGATCGCGACGCCCGGCGGCCGCCCGGACACGGCGACCGCCGTGGCCGTCCAGCAGGCCGCGAGTCGTCACCGCCGGCTCACCCTCACGTGCATGCGGTCCGCTCGGTAACGTGGTCCGGGTCATGCCCGCGCTCGTCGTCTCCATGGAGGAGACCGATCTCGGGCTGGACAGGTTCCGGGCCGCCGTCGAGGAGGTCACCGGGGCCGCGGGCAGCGACCGCTGATCAGATCGACCACCGAGCACGACACCCTTCAGGAGGTCCCCGATGACCGTGCAGCTCGTCACCGCGTCCGACGCCGAGTCCCAGCGGGCGCAGGAGGTGGTCGCCGACGTCCCCACCGGCCTGTTCATCGACGGTGAGTGGGGCGACGCGGCGTCCGGCAAGACCCACGACGTCGTCAACCCCGCCAGCGAGCAGGTCATCGCGACCATCGCCGACGGGGGTCCCGAGGACGCCCGCCGCGCCATCGAGGCGGCCGCCGCGGCCCAGCGCGACTGGGGTCGCACCGCCCCGCGGGAGCGCAGCGAGATCCTGCGCCGCGCCTACGACCTCGTCATGGAGCGGCAGGACGACCTGGCGCTGGTCATGACCAGCGAGATGGGCAAGCCCGTCGCCGAGGCCAAGGGCGAGGTCGCCTACGCCGCGGAGTTCTTGCGGTGGTTCTCGGAGGAGGCGGTCCGCATCGGCGGAGACATGATGCTCTCCGGCGACGGCTTGACCCGGATCTTCGTGTCCCGCCAGCCGATCGGCCCGTGCGTGCTGGTCACGCCGTGGAACTTCCCGCTCGCCATGGCCACCCGCAAGATCGGCCCCGCCATCGCGGCCGGCTGCACGATGGTCTTCAAGCCCGCCCACCTGACGCCGTTGTCGAGCTTCGCCCTGGTCGACATCCTGGTCGAGGCGGGCCTGCCCGCCGGGGTCCTCAACGTCGTGTGCTCCTCCGACGCCGGCTCGGTCGTCGAGCCGTGGATGAGCAGCGGTCTGGCCCGCAAGGTCTCGTTCACCGGCTCGACCGCCGTCGGCGTGAAGCTCCTCGAGCAGGCGTCGCAGCACGTCATGCGCTCCTCGATGGAGCTCGGCGGCAACGCGCCGTTCATCGTGTGCGAGGACGCCGACCTCGACAAGGCCGTCGACGGCCTGATGATCGCCAAGATGCGCAACATGGGTGAGGCCTGCACGGCCGCCAACCGGATCTTCGTCCACCGCTCCGTGCACGACGCGCTCGCGGACAAGCTGGCCGAGCGCATGGGCGCCCTGTCGGTCGGCGACGGCCTGGCCGAGGGCGTGCAGGTGGGTCCGCTCATCGAGCCCAAGGCCCTCGACAAGGTGGTGGAGCTCGTGACCGACGCCGTGGACCGCGGCGCCGAGGTACGGTGCGGCGGCGACCGTCCCAAGGGTGCCGGCTACTTCTACCCGCCGACGGTCCTCACCGGCGTCGACCCCGGCTCGGCGCTCATGGAGCAGGAGATCTTCGGCCCCGTTGCCCCGCTCATCCCCTACGACACCGACGACGAGGTGATCGAGCTCGCCAACGCCACCCCGTGGGGGCTCATGGGCTACGTCTACACCGAGAGCCTAGAGCGGGCTTTCCGCCTCGGTGAGGCCATCGAGACCGGGATGGTCGGCCTCAACACCGGTCTCGTGTCCAACCCCGCCGCGCCCTTCGGCGGCGTCAAGGCGTCGGGGCTGGGGCGCGAGGGCGGCAAGCTCGGTATCGAGGAGTTCCTCGAGGTCAAGTACCTCGCCGCCCCCCGGACCTGACGAGGAGGGCGGGACGATGACCTTCACCCCCGAGGAGTCGACGGACGGCTCGCTGCGGTCCGAGCCCGTATGGCGCACCAGGGGCTGGCCGCACTCGTGGTCACCGACCCGCCAACCTGTTCTACCTGACCGGCTACAACGCGTGGTCCTTCTACACCCCGCAGCTGCTCACGTGCCCTCCGAGGGCAAATTGGGCGCGACTCATTTCCTCCGGCTAGCTAGCCCCCGGGTTCGCCCTGATCTGCCTACGACCCCCTCGTTCGGTGGCGAGGGTAGGTTGGGTCTGGAAAGTCACCACACAACGATTGGAGATCCACCATGAAGGCTGTGGTCTATCAGGGACCGCGCGATGTCGCAGTCACGGATGTCCCGGACGCGAAGATCGAGCGACCCACCGATGTCTTGGTCAGGGTGACGACGACGAACATCTGCGGCTCGGACCTGCACATGTATGAGGGCCGGACTTCCTTCGAGGTAGGTCGGACGTTCGGTCACGAAAACATGGGAGAGGTGGTGGAGATCGGCAGTGGCGTGGAGAAGGTCAAGGTGGGCGACCGGGTCGTGCTGCCCTTCAACATCTCGTGCGGGTTCTGCAAGAACTGCGAGCGTGGCCTCACGAACTACTGCCTGACGACGCAACCTGACCCGTCGGCCGCCGGTGCGGCCTACGGCTTCGCGGAAATGGGCCCGTACGGCGGCGGGCAGGCAGAACTGCTCCGTGTGCCTTTCGGTGACCACAACGCGCTGCGCCTGGGTGAGGACGCGGAGGAGAAGGAGAACGACTACGTCATGCTCTCCGACATCTTCCCCACCGGCTACCACGCCACCGAGATGGCCGGCGTGATCCCGGGCGACAGCGTCGTGATCGCCGGGGCTGGCCCCGTGGGACTGATGGCCGCCCTGTCCGCGACGATCAAGGGCGCGGCAAAGGTGATGGTGGTCGATCGTCACCCCGACCGGCTCGCGCTGGCCGAGCAGATCGGCGCGATCGCCATCGACGACTCCAAGGTCGACCCCGTGCAGGCTGTGCTGGACGAGACCATGGGGCTCGGAGCCGACCGCGGCTGCGAGTGCGTCGGCTACCAGGCCCACGACCCTGAGGGCAACGAAGACCCGGCCGCCACCTTGAACATGCTCATCAACTCGGTCCGGTTCACCGGCGGGATCGGCACCGTCGGCGTGTTCGTCCCCCAGGACCCGGGGGCCAAGGGCGAATTGGCCAAGCAGGGCAAGGCAGCCATCGACTTCGGCACCCACTGGTTCAAGGGACAGACCATGGGCAACGGTCAGGCCCCCGTCAAGATGTACAACCGCCGGCTGCGAGACCTCATCGCGGCCGGCAAGGCGAAGCCGTCCTGGATCGTCTCCCACGAGATCTCGCTGGACCAGGCTGCCGATGCCTATAGGAACTTCGACTCCAGGTCCAAGGGTTGGACCAAGGTCGTCATCAAGCCCGGCATGTCAGACGGAAAGAAGGCAAGCTGATATGGCAGCAGATCTTCAAGGCAAGAGGGTCGCGATCCTCGCCGCCGACGGAGTCGAACGCGTTGAGCTCGAGCAACCCCGCGAAGCGCTGAACCGCGCGGGCGCTCAGACCGAGGTCCTCTCGATCCACGACGGCGAGATCAAGGCCCGTAAGAACGACCTGGATGAAGCGGGCACGTTCACCGTCGACGGGTTGGTCGCCGACGCCTCGGTGGGCGACTACGACGCCCTGCTGCTTCCCGGCGGCACGGTGAACCCCGACCAGCTCCGGGTCGACGAGGACGCCGTTTCCTTCGTCCGCGACTTCGTCGAGAGCGGCAAGCCAGTGGCGGCGATCTGTCACGGGCCGTGGACGTTGATCGAGGCCGGCGTGGCCGCCGGTCGCACCCTGACGTCGTTCCCGAGCATTCGCACCGACCTGCGCAACGCCGGCGCCGACGTCGTCGACCAGGACGTGGTGGTCGACAAGAATCTCATCACCAGCCGCTCGCCGGAGGACCTGCCGGCGTTCTCCGAGGCGATAGTGTCCCAGCTCGCAGGCACCTCGACAAAGGAAGAGGAGAAGTCATGAGTGTGACCAAGGGATTGCTGGTCAGGTTTGACGCGTTGCCCGGGAAGGAGGACGACGTGAAGGATTTCCTTGACAGCGGCCGTGCGCTTGTTGATGACGAGCAGGCGACCACCGCGTGGTTCGCGATCCGCCTCGGGCCGACCTCGTTCGGGATCTTCGACGTGTTCCCCGATGACGCCGGACGTGACGCCCACCTGTCCGGCCCTGTTGCGGTAGCTCTCGGCGAGCAGACCGGCACGTTGTTCTCCGAACCGACGATCGAGAAGCTCGACGTACTGGGCTTCAAGCTCCCCGCCTGACACCACAGACCGGGAGTACTGGCCCAGAGAGGAGGGGTCGCTGCGCGCGGTGACTTCGGGCTTGCACAGCCCGCTGACGTCGTGGCAGCGGCCCCTTCTCTTGCGGCCTATCGCTCATCACCAACAGATCGAGGAACCGCGATGACCGGAACTGACGACGGCGTTGCCACGACGCGTTCACCCGAGGTAGCAGTGATCGGGGGCGGGATCGTCGGTCTGTCGACGGCGTACGCGCTGCGGGAGCAGGGCGTGCCGGTGCGCTTGTACGAGGCTGGTCTGCCCGGGACGGGTCAGTCCGCAGGCGAGTCGCGGATCTTCCGGCATGCCCACGACGACCCGCGACTCGTCGCTTTCGCGCGCGAAAGCCGCGGCGTATGGGATGAGTGGGCCGAACACTTCGACGTCGAGCTGGTCTCATCAGACGGTGTCCTGGCGATCGGAGACAGCGCCCTGGCGCGGCTGCGGGTGCTCGATCAGGTTGGCGGCGTGAAGGCGCACGAGATCGACGCGGCCGAGGTCGCCCAGCGAATGCCGCTGCTCGCTGGGTACTCGGGGCCAGCGGTGCTCGACGAGTCGGGCGGCGCGATCCGCACCCGCGCCGCGATCACGGCACTCACGGGTGCCCTCGCAGATGCGGTCACCACCGGGGAGGTCATCTCCATCGATCCCCGCGCCGACGGGACGGTCGAGGTGCGCAGCGTCACCGACCGGGCTGTCTACTCCAAGGTGGTCGTGTGCGCCGGCCGCGAAACCGCCCGGCTGGCACGCAGCGTCGGCCTGTCGCTGCCGGTTCGCCTTGCCGCACACGTCCGGCTGACCTTCGACGTGAAAGCCGCCGCCCCGGCACGAGTCGCGTGCCTGCAGGACAGCAGCGGCGTCTTCGGCGAAGTCGGCGTCTACGCGACGCCGCTACCGGGCAACAGCAGTTACTCCGTCGGACTCAGCGAGACCGTCGGCGTCCGCGACGACGGAACTTTCATCGACCCTGCGGCCATTCGATCGCTGGACGAACGCGCACGCGAATACGCGACACGGGCGCTGCCCGGTCTCCACCCAGAGCCGCGCGACTTCCTTCACTGCTGGGTGACCGACCTCCCGTGGAGTGAGGACGGCGTGGCCGTATGGGAGGCAGGCTCTGTCTCTTTTGTGGCCGGTCACAACTTGTTCAAGCAGGCACCTGCGCTGGGTCGCGCTCTTGCCCGGGCTGCGACCGGCGGCGGTCTCCCCGCCGAGCTCACGCCCGAAGCGCGCCTCGGCGAGGCCCAGGGCTAGCCCAGGGTCGGTTCGCCAGGCTGATGATCCCGCCGGGGGTAGGGGCATCGACCGTGATTAGTTCGCCAGGCTGATGATCCCGCCGGGGGTAGGGGCATCGACCGGGGTTAGTTCGCCAGGCTGATGATCCCGCCCCCGGTAGGTACGTCTGGTCATCCGGCCCTCGCGGCCCGGACGCTTCGTCAGAGATAGGGCCTGGGCCGATGGCCGGCCAGCCCCGCCGCCCGCCCGGCGACACCGCACAGCGACACCGCGACCCCGGCGAGCCGCTCGGGGTCGCGGTGGTGCACGGCGCCGGCCACGTTGACGAAGGGCCACACGAGCGAGCGACCCAGCGTCGCCAACGTGTGGCCGTAGCCGAAGAACTCGACCTCGGTGTCGGCGTTGGCGGCGTTCTCCTCGAACGCGCGCAGCAGCGCACCCCGGTTGCTCAACCGGTGCGGGGGGAGCGGCTCGTTCACGACGGCGGCGGGCGACCACGCGAACCGTGCTCCGAGCGACCGGGCCCGCAGGAAGAACGCGAAGTCCTCCCCGCCGGACAGCCCACGGTGCGGGGCGAACCACGGTCGCGGCATCCGATCGACGAGCCGGCGAGAGAGCAGGAGGTTCTGCCCACCGTCGAGGGAGGAGACCAGGCCCTCGCGGCGCAGGACCGAGCTGGCCAGCAGGTAGGACCGCACGAGCGTCGGGTAGGACTTGTTGATGCCCATGTCGACGGGCCCGCTCGCGCAGTCGGCGTCGTAGCGTCGCGCGCAGTCCACCAGGGCCATGAGGGCGCCGGGCTCGGGGAGGCCGTCATCGTCATACATCACGAGGTACACCCAATCCGGGTCGACCTCGTAGGCGGTCGTGACGAGGGCGTTGCGCGCCTGCGAGATGCCTCGCTCACGGACGGGACGCACCGTGATCGGGACCGTCGTGCCGCGCCCGACCTCCTCGGCCACTCGCTCCACGGCCGGGTCGCAGTCGTTGTCCGCGACCACCACCGAGACCGGATGGCCCTCGGCCTGCTTCGTCACCTCGAGCAGCAGCCCCCGGAGCAGCTCAGGGCGTCGGTACGTCGGAATGCCCACCACGATCGGCACAGGACACCACCCCCTGGTTCAAGCCTACGACCGGGGGTGATGGCCGTGGTGCAATTGTCCTGGAATCCCCAGGGCGGCCTCCCACGGACGGGCCAGCCAGTAGCGCTCCAGCTCGGGCAGCCCCTCTGGCTCGTCGAGTCCGTGCGGGCCGAAGCGCAGCGGCTCCACCTGCGTCGCGTAGCGACCGATCCGGCGCGCCTTGACGACGCGGTCGACCGGCACGGCATACGCCTCGACGTGGAACCCGTGCCGCTCGACCAGGCCGTCTATCTCGTCCTGCCCCGGCCGCGCCGAGCCGTAGGGCACGTCCTCGTAGTAGCCGAACCTGATTAGGCGGCCGCTCAGGCGGCCGGTCAGGTGGTCGGTGAGCGTGTCCCGCACCCAGCGGTGGTCGGGGTTGACGCCGGCGCCGACGGGCGCGGCGTGCTCCCCGGTGGCCGGTGGCATCGCCTCGGCCTCCCCCCGGGACAGGGCCTCGCGCACCAGCCGTATGCCGCTGCGCCCAGCCCGCAGCCCGAGCCGCGCCAGGCGGCGGGCCGCCCGCACGCCCAACGGTCGGCGGGGCAGCGGCGGGTCGGGCAGCACCCCGGTGGCGGTCGGCAGGAGCACCAGGCCGCCCTCGTGCTCGCGCAGCCAGGCATCGACCCAGGCGGTGAGGGTGGCGGCGTCCTCGGGGGTCCGGCCCGCGGTGAGGTACTGCTGGTCGAGCAGGCCGAGGTGGTGCCGACGGTGCGGCGTCCCGGCGAGCGCGGCGTCGTCCTCGGCGAGCCGGACCTCCATGGCCTCGTCCGAGTCTTGGAAACCGGACAGTGTGTCCCACTCGGTGACCATGGGCTGGGCGGGGCGGGCCGTGCAGACGGTCAGGACGTCGAGCGGGGCCTCGCGGCCGATGAGCGTCTCGCAGGACAGGACGGCGTCGTCCAGGTGCGGAGACACCACGAGGACGGCGCCGTTGAGGGGCGTGGGGATCGGCATACGGGCTCCTCCATCTGCGGGTGGGTCGACGGCTCAGTCCCGGGCGTCGCAGAGGGCCCAGGAGGCGGCCGCCGAGGCCGCCGTCACGACACCGACGGCAGGCCAGGCGCCGATGCTCTTGGCCAGCCGGTGCGACCCCACGAACCCGCCGAGGTAGGTCACGGCCAGCACGGAGGTCGTCCCCGGGTCGGTCCGCGCGAGCCAGGTGCGCCCCGCGAGGAGGCCGCAGGCGCCGAGCAGCACGCCGCCGAGCGGGCGGATGCCGGTCTCGCGGGCGAGCGCGAAGCCGCCGGCCAGGCCGAGGACGGTGAGCGGTGCGGTGGAGACGTCGGAGGCAGGCTTGAGATCCATGCCCCCACCGTATGCCGCGCGCCCCGGCCGCAGCGGGTGACCCCCGACGCGGTGGGGTATGCCCAGGCGCATGAGCGACAACGACCAGAACCCGCACGTGACGGACCAGACCACGCAGCCCGACCAGGGGCCCTTCCACGACGTCGACCCGACCGGCGCGGGCCAGAGCGCGGCCGAGCGCCCGGCCTACCCGGACGCGGACCAGGACACGGGTGTGGACGACCAGGGTGGCTACGAGGGGGGCGAGCCGGCCGGCCAGCAGCCCACCGAGCAGGTGCCCGAGCCCACCTCGGGCGACCCCGAGACCCCCGGCGAGTCCGACGAGGAGGGCAACGCCGAGGGCCTGACCCAGGGGATCAACGCCGGCTGACCTCCGGGTCGGCCTGGGGGCTGAGTGACGTGTGGGCTGACGCGCTGCCCGTTCCGACGCGCTCCGTCGGGCCCCTGTGACGCCCGGTCACCCCCTCCTCTGGGAGGGTGGACCGGGCGTCCGCGATCTCATCCTTGCGGGGGAGGCGCGGGTCACGACGTTCCGGCGAGGGTGGAGGCACACCGACCACCCAAGGAGACGTCATGAGCAGCAGCACCGCCCGCCGGACGATCATGGCCGGCACCGCCCTCACCCTGATCGCGTCGACCGGGGCCGCAGCGGGTCCTGCAGGCGTCCGTCGACCAGCTCGACCGCGCCGGCGCCGTGGGGGTCCCGTCCTCCCTCCCACCGCACACCATTGGTCACCAATGGCGTCTGGGGACCCGTTTGGATCGTTCACAAACGTCAGTGGTGACCAATGACGCGAGGGGGCGTGCGTCGACACAAAGTGTTAACTCGGCAACTCAGTGTGAATGCGCAACGACAGGTGGTGACGGTGCGCGGTGGCTCAGGCGGGGCCGGCGTTGGTGGACGTCAGCGTCAGGAGCAGGCGCACCGACTCCTGCAGGTGCTCGGCCGCCCCGCGGTGGTCGCCGAGCTCACCCAGCGCCGTGCCGAGGTGGTGGTGGGCGTCGGCCAGGTCGGAGGCGGCGAGCAGGTGCCCGTCCTCGAGCACCCGCTCCATGTGGGCACGCCCCTGCGCCCAGTCGCCGGTGGCGCAGGCGTACTTGCCCTGCACCAGGTCCAGCTCGACCTGGTCGCTGCGGGCCGAGCTGAGCGAGAACGCCGTCGCCGCCTTGGCGAGCAGCCCCGGCACGGCGTCGAGGTCGACGTCCGCCTTCAGCCGGAAGTCCGCGGCGGCGCGGTGTACCCGACCCCACCGGCGCAGGTGGCCGTCCGGGTCGATGGCCGCGATGGCCTGGTCGTAGTAGCTGAGTCCCGCCTGGGGGTCTCCGGTCGAGAGGGCGAGGTTGGCCAGGGCCCAGTAGGCGTTGCCGGCCTCGAGCCGGTTGGGGGCGTCCGCAGCGCCGCGGGCGAGGTCCGGCGCCCAGCTGATCGCGTCGCTGTAGCGGTGCTGCTGCCCGAGCGCCGACACGAGCGCGGTGAGGGCGGCGACGCCGGTCGAGCGCCAGGTGGGGGTGGTGCGGAAGGCCATGACGGCGGCCCGGGCCTCGGTGACGGACCCCTCCAGGTCGCCGGTCACGCGCAGGGCGACCGACAGGACCGTGCGCACCCGGCCCTGCAGGATCGTGGACTGCTGCGTGAACCAGTGGTCGACGAGGGCTCGGGCCTGCTCGACGACCTGGTCGGCGAAGTCGTTCTCGATGCGCAGCGTGAGGTCCATCAGCGCGGCGGTCCACCAGAGGTCCAGGCGGTCGGCCTCGAGGGCGAAGTCGCGCAGGTCGGATGCGGCCTTGATGGCACCCTCGAAGGTATGGGTCGTGAGCACGCTGAGCGCCTCGGTCTGCAGGACCGCGGCGCGGGCGTCGCCGCGCTTGCCGGAGGCGAGAGCCCAGGCGCGGACGTGCTCGACCGAGAGGCCGAGCCTGCCGGCGACGTGCTCGACGATCTCGCGGCTCGGCGCCCGGTGCCCTGACTCCACGAGGGAGATGTAGCTGCGGGAGAACTCCGGCTCCCCCAGCTCCGACTGGGACAGGCCGGCCGCGACCCTCGCCGCGCGCAGCGCTACTCCGAAACCGTTCTCGTCGCTCATGACCTATTCCCAACTGTTGACAATGCGAGTAACGTACCGCTTGCCGCATCCCCCCGCCAGTAGGAGATTCCCATCATGATTGCCAAGGCCACTCGCGCCATCGCCGTTCTCACCCTCGCAGCCTTCGCTCTGGTCCCCACCGTCGGTGGCAGCTGGCCCACGAGCCAGGACCCCACGGTGGGCGGCAGCTGGCCCACCAGCCAGGACCCCACCGTCGGTGGCAGCTGGCCGACCGTGCTCGACGCTAGCTGATCTCCCTGGTCAGGGCCGCTTTCCTGGCTCGGACGCGCCCGACCGGGTGATCAAGGCCCCCGCTCGACTCCTCGGAGTCCTGCGGGGGCCTTGGTCGTGCGAGGGAGGGGGCCGTATGTCGTGCCGCCGGTCGCCGACTCGCGATCAGGCGGGCACGGTCGCGTGCAGGGGCAGCTCGAAGTGGACCGTCTCGAAACGATCGTCCCCCTCGTCGCCGCGGGCGTCATAGGTCTCGACCAGGCCTGCACCGCGCCAGAACTCGAGCGCGCCAGGGATCTTGGCGTTGGTGTGGAGGTAGATGACGCGATACCCGCCCTCGGCGCGGACGAACGCGATGGTGGCGTCGACGAGGCGGCGGCCGAGGCCCTTGCGGCGCAGGCGGGGGTCGGTGACCAGGCGCACCAGCTGCACCACGTTCGCCCGGTCGGCGTAGTGATCGGCGAGCCAGGCGGGGTGCGGCGGGCTGGCGGAGCCGCCGATCCCCGCGGCACAGGTGCCGACCACGGTGCCCTCGTCGACGGCGACGACCATCGCCTGCCGGGGGTTGTCGACATACACCTCGGTCAGGTGGTCGAGGTCCCAGTGCCACTGGGGCTGGAAGCCGTAGCCCTGGTCGTCGTGCAGGCTGGTCAGGATGAGCTCGCGCGCGCCGGCCAGGTCCTGCGGCGTCGTCGCGCGGTGGATGTCGATGGCCATCCCCACACGATAATGCAACTCAGCAGCAATAGAGGGGAGTTGGCAGCTGACGGTCGGCGGGGCTGGGGTCACACGCCGAGGCGGGCGCGCAGCCGGCGGACGTCGTGCACCGCGTGGCCGTGCCCGTCGTTGTTGAAGTAGCCGAGCACGCGGTGCCCCGCGCCCTGCCACTCGCGGATGCGGTCGGCCCACCAGTCGAGGTCGGCGTCGCCGTAGCTGCCGGCATACAGGTGGTCGTGGCTGGGGCCGTGCCACCGCACGTAGACCAGCGGCGACGTCGCGCGCAGGACGCAGGGCAGGTGCGCCCCGGACATGACCACGTAGGCGGCACAGTGCCGCTCGAGCAGCGCGAACACCTCCTCGCGGTGCCAGGACTCGTGCCGCAGCTCCACGGCGACCTCGATCCAGGGCGGCAGGGCGTCGAGCGCGTAGGCCAGGCGCGCGTCGTCGCGCGCCATCGTGGGCGGCAGCTGCAGCAGGAGCGGTCCCCGGCGTCCCCGCAGCTCGTGGAGGCCGCGGGCGATGATCTCGGACCACCGCTCGGGGGCGTAGAGGCGCTTGGCGTGGGTCAGGCCGCGCGGCGCCTTGACCGTCATGACGAAGCCCTCGGGCAACCGCCGCCGCCAGCTCGCGAAGCTCGCGTCCCGGGGCCAGCGGTAGTGGCTCGCGTTGAGCTCCACGGTCGCGAGCTCCGCGACGTAGCAGGCGAGCCGGTCCGCGGGACGCATGCCGGGCGGGTAGAGGACGCCGTCCCAGTGGGCATAGCTCCAGCCCGAGGTCCCGAGGAGGACGCTCACCCGTCGAGCTCGGCCAGCGCCCGTGGGATCTCGGCAAGCAGCTCGCGGGCGAGGAAGCCGCGCCGTCCGTGCACCGCGACCAGGCGCTCGCCCGCGCGGCCGTGCACATAGGCGCCCCACACCCCGGCCTGGGCGGGCTCCGCGCCACGCCCGAGCAGCCCGACCAGCATGCCGGCCTTGACGTCGCCGGAGCCGCTGACGGCCATGCCCTGACCGCCGGTCTGGACCGCCCACAGGTCGGCGGTGGCGCGCGTGCCGGGGGTCGTGACGTAGGTCGTGGACGCGCCCGACACGACCACGGCACCGGCACGGCGGCTGAGCCGCAGCGCGGCGCCGAGCGGATCCTCCGACACGGCGTCCTCGTCCTCGTCGAGCGTCTGGGCGAGCTCTCCGGCGTTGGGGGACAGGATGACTCGCCCGTCCAGGTGCTTCACCCCGTCGGCGTGCTCGGTGAGATAGGCCATGCCGAGCGCGTCGATGACGACCGACACGTCGAGGCGCGGCACGACGCGCTCGAGCAGCGCGACCGCCGCGTCGGGGGACATGATCCCGGGGCCCAGCAGGACCGCGGCGCAGCCCTCGGCAAGCTCGACGATCTCGTCGGCGGTCCCGGGGGCGAGGTTGCCGTCGTCGTCGGCGGCCAGACCCGCGACGTAGGCCTCGGGGATGGCCATCCCCATCGGCACCGCCAGCGGCTCGACCGTGGCGATCTGGAGCTTGCCCGCGCCGGCGCGCAGGGCGGCCTCCGCGGCGAGGACGACCCCGCCGGGCATGCGGACGTTGCCGCCCACGACGAGGACGCGGCCGTTGCTCTCCTTGTCGCCGCCGTGGCCGGGCAGCTCCCAGCCGCGCAGCAGTCCGGACGAGACGACCTCGGGCTGCCGGCTCACCGGTCCGCGTCCTTGGCGACCGGCTCCTCACGCGTGGTCTGCGTGCCGGCGTCCTCGAGCGCGGCGGTCTCGGCATAGGTGTCGAGCGCGAGCGAGCCGTCCTCGGCCCGGTCGTAGGACGTCATGGAGCAGTTGGGCAGCGGCGTCTCGTTGTCGATCGTGATGATGCCCTCCTCGTCGAGGCCCTCCAGGACGAGGCGGAAGCTCATGATCACGGCCTGGTGGCTGAAGATCCAGACGTGCTCGTCGGCGTACTCCTGGCGGATGTCGGCGAGGACGCTGCGGACGCGCAGGGCCACGTCGCACCAGGACTCGCCGCCCGGGGGCCGGTAGTAGAACTTGCCGACCTTGGTGCGGCGCTCGGCCTCCTCGGGGTACTCCGCCCGGATGCCGTCGCCGGTGAGCCCGTCGAAGATCCCCAGGTCACGCTCGCGCAGCCGCTCGTCGAGGACCAGCGAGTGGTCCAGCCCCGCCTCCCGCAGGGCCGTCTCGGCCGTACCCCGCGCCCGCGCGTACGGCGAGGACAGGATCACCTCGGGGCGGTGGGCCTCGGGCAACCGCGCCAGGTGGGCCCCGAGGGCGGTGGCCTGCTCGGTGCCCAGGTCCGACAGCGGGGTGTCGGCGTCGCGGTAGTCGAGCGCCAGCCTGCCGTGACCGGCCTTGCGGGCCTCGGCGTCCGCCACGTTGCCGAGGCTCTGGCCGTGGCGGACGAGCACGAGCCGTCGGGGTGCGGTCCGCCGTCCGGCGGCGATGGAGTCGGTCTGCTCGGGCACGATTGCCTCCTGCGGGTTGGTCCGGCGCTCCTCTCCGGCTACCCCGTATGCCGCACCGCCAGACCCGAACCCCGCACAGGCCGGTCACTTTTCGACGACGTTCCCCCGTCCTGGCGTGACCGTTCGGCAGACGGGAGGGTGGGATGGGGGGAGCATCCGGCATACGGCCGCTCTCCCCACCACGAAGGACACCACCGTGAGCACACCCGCCACCACCGCCCATGCACGGCCCGCCCCGAGCCGGAGCAAGACGCTGCTCGGGACCGGCGTCGGCAATGCGCTCGAGTGGTACGACTGGAACGTCTACGCCACCTTCGCGACCTACATCGCGGCGCAGCTGTTCTCCAAGGCGGACCCCGCCTCCGCGTTCCTGTCCACCCTCGCGATCTTCGCGGTCGGGTTCGTGGCCCGGCCCTTCGGCGGCTACGTCTTCGGCTGGCTCGCCGACCGCATCGGGCGCAAGCACTCCCTGATGGTCGCCGTCATGCTCGCCTCGGGCGGCTCGCTGCTCATCGCCGTCGCGCCGACGTATGACGCCGTCGGGGTGTGGGCCTCGGTGATCCTGCTCGTGGCGAGGTTGCTGCAGGGCCTGGCGCACGGCGGCGAGCTGCCCTCGGCACAGACCTACCTCGCGGAGGAGGCACCCCGCGAGCGGCGCGGGTTCTGGGCGTCCTCGATCTACGTCTCCGGCACCGTCGGCCTGCTGATCGGCATGTTCCTCGGCCTGATCCTCGAGACGACGCTCAGCGACGCGCAGATGGACGCGTGGGGCTGGCGCGTGCCGTTCGCGCTCGGGGCCGTGCTCGGGCTGTTCGCGCTGTGGATGCGCACCCGGCTCGAGGAGTCCGCCATCTTCGAAGAGGAGGTGGGCGGCGAGGGCGCCCCCCGCGAGAACGTCCTCGCCGGCGTGTGGCGTCACAAGCGCCAGGCGCTGCAGGTCATCGGCATGACCATGGGCCTGACTATCACCTACTACGTGTGGTCCGTCAGCACCCCGGCCTACGCCATCAAGGTGCTGAAGTTCGACAAGACCGACGCCTTCTGGGCCTCGATCATCGGCAACACCGTCTTTATCCTCGCGCTGCCCGTGTGGGGTCTCGTGTCCGACCGCATCGGCCGCAAGATCCCCATCCTGATAGCGCTGCTCGGGTCGGCGGTCCTCTACATCCCCATGACCGCGCTCATCGGCCACACCATGTGGCAGCTCGCGCTGGCGATCTCGGTGATGCTGATCCTGCTCGCCGGCTATCTCGCCATCGCGCCGGCGGTGTATGCCGAGATGTTCCCCACCGACGTGCGGGCCACCGGCGTGGGTGTGCCGTACGCCATCTGCATCGCGCTGTTCGGCGGCACCGCCCCCTACGTGCAGAACTGGCTCGCGGCGGCGGTCGAGTGGCGCTGGGCGTTCGCGACGTACGCGATCGTGGCGCTGCTGATCTCGGCCGCGACCGTGCTCACGCTGCCGGAGACGCGCGCCAAGGACCTCAGCCACTGACGCCGGTCCTGGCCGTATGCCGCACCCGACGCCTGGTGCGCGCCAACGGGTGGAGTTGGCCACCGTCATGGGTGGTGTT
>NZ_DCYC01000002.1:0-18396 GCF_002330965.1 Arsenicicoccus sp. UBA2120 | reverse complement strand
ACCACAGACCCCCGTCAAGGGCGCTCCGCGTCACTGCGTGATGCGGCTACGCCGCACCCTTGACGGGGGTCTGTGGTGTGCAGGGCGGCATTTATCGGGGGGATGGGCAGGAGCGGTCAGGACCGCCTACGGCGAGACGGTCGCCTCGGCCTCGTCGTCCACCTTGGCGAGGGCTCGGGAGACCGACGAGGCGCCGACTCCGAGCACCTTCGCGATGTGCGCGACGCTGTGCTCCTCGGCGCGCATCTTCACGGCCGCCGCGATGCGCTCGGGCGTCATCACCGACGGTCGGCCGCCGACACGGCCCTGAGCACGAGCGTGCGCCAGGCCGCGCCTGGTGTTGTCCCGGATGGTGTCGACGCGGAGCTGCGCGAACACGGCGACGATGCCGAACAGTGCGCGCCCCATCGGGGTAGTCGTGTCGATATCGGGCTCGGTCAGGCTCTTGATGTTCACGCCCCGCTCGTGCAGCTCGTTGATGGTCTGGATCGCCATCGTCTCGCTGCCTGCGATGCGGTCGAGGCGACGCACCATGAGGGTGTCGCCGGGACGCAGGTAGTCCAGGCACGCAAGCCACTGCGGGCGGTCCTTGACCCGACTTGACTCGCCGTGGTCGACGAACACACGCTCGACGCCGGCGGCACGCAGCTCGGCCTCCTGAGCCTCGGGGTTCTGCTCGCGCTTCGAGACTCGTGCGTAGCCCACGAGGTTGCTCATGACGGCCTCACCTCCCCTGTCCGGTTCCGCTGCCTCGGCCCGGCATGTACGGGCCGCCGTGGCGCGCCTGGGGGCCTCTCTGCGGTCCTGTCTGGGGTGGCTGGTTGGTCGCCTGAGTCGCAGCCCGCGGATAGGACGCACGCGCAGCCGAGCGTCCAGGGCCAGGCGGCGCCGACGTCGACGGCCCGCTCGTGCGCGGCGCAGCGATCGCACGGAACACCGGCACGAGCGAGGCCGGCTCGGGTGCGTAGGAGAACATGTCGGGCCGACTGAGCTGCGATGCCTGGTTCCACACGTCCGGGGTCACCTGGCCGAAGTCGAGAGTGAAGCGCGATCGCTCCGCGACGTGCTCCATGAACACCTTCCCGGTCCGTCCGTTGCCCTCACGGAACGGGTGCGCCTGGTTCAGGTAGGCGAACACCGTCGCGGCTCGCTCTGCGAACGTGTCGCGGTCCAGCCGTCCCCAATCGGTGCCGGCAACGCGCTTGCGCACGTCGTCGAGGAGCTGGTCGACCTCGCCCGTCTTGACGTCCCCGAAACCGCGGCCGGCGCCCTTGGAGATGTTCACGCTGCGGAACTCCCCCGCCCACGCATAGACGTCCTGGAACAGATGCCGGTGGATCGCCCGCACATGGTCGGCGTCGTAGGTCTTGGGGATGGCGACCTGACCGGCCAGCAGCTCGCGCTGCCGGCGTGCAGTCTCGACGTACTCCAACCTGGTCAGTACCACCGGGTCGCGCTCGTCGAACAGGTTGCGCAGCGTGCCCTCGTCGGGCGGCGGGTAGAAGCACGACTCCCAGGTGTCGAACGCCATCAGCGCGCGACGGCGACCGTCCGTCGCCGCGCGGCGGCGTGGGCGCGCCGGCGGTACTCCTCGGCGTCGATCGCGCCGCGGGCCTCGTCGGTCAGGTTCTCCACGTCCTCGCGGTTCGGGGTCCACCCCTCGTGCCAAGCGCTGGCGAGCGACTGCACCACGGCGCGACGCTGGGTCTCGTCGAGCTGCACGAACAGCTCGGGCCAGCGGTCCTCGATGTCGAACTTCGTAGCCACGGTGGGGCTCCCCTCTCCTGGGTCTGAGACCATTCTACCGGAGCAACCGAAAACGGTCCAGCGGTGGTTTCGGTGCGTCTAGGTTTCGGTGGTGAGTTTCGGTTGACCGATGCTCGGCGTGTCGGCGCTCTGGTCGACGTCGCCGGCATCCGCACCGCCCGTGTCCACCCGCCACGCGCCGAGCAGCAGGACGGCCAGGACGGCGAGGTTCGGCAGCGCCTCGATCACGGGGTCGAAGATCGCGCGGACGCGACCGATGCCGATCGCGGCGTCGCGCAGGCGCTCGCTCGCGGCGCGGAAGCGGTCGGTCTCGTCGGCCTCACGGCCGAGCGACTTCACGACGAGCGCGCCGTCGAACGACTCGTGGGCGACGGTGGAGACGTCGCCGCGCAGGCTCTGCGCCAGGGCGATCCGCGGACCCTGCCACCGCTGGTAGACGGCGTTCGCGACGAACAGCAGCGGGATGACGACGAGTCCGACCAGCGTCAGGACGGGGTCGGCCACGAGCATCGTCGCGACGGCGGCCACGAGCATCGCGATCGTGCCCAGCGCCATCGGCAGGGGCATGAAGATCGACCAGGTGGCCTCGACGTCGGCGTTGGCGTTGCTCAGCAGCTGGCCGGCGGGGTGCCGGTGGTGCCACCGCAGCGGCAGCTGGGGGTAGCGACGCGTGACGCGCAGGCGGTCGTCGCGCACGAGTCGGTAGAACACGACGCCGCCCAGCAGGCGGCGCCCGATGACCCCGATCGTGCGCAGGACGGCGGCGGCGATGAACAGCGCGACGCCCGTCCCCAGGGTGGAGCCGGTGATCTCGCCGGCCTCGAACGACGGCGTGATGACGTGGTCGGTGGCCCAGCCGAGGACCCAGGCGTCGGCGACGGTCATCACACCGAACAGCAGGGAGGCCAGGGCGGCCCACGTGAACATGAGCCGCTGGCGGACGATGCCGCGTCCCATGACGGCGAAGCCGCGCCGGGTCAGGCGGTCGGTCCCGCCGCCGCCGAGGGAGTCCAGGGTCTGGGTCGTGGTGGTCACCGGACCACGTGTCCTGCGGCTCGCAGCGTCTCCTTCACCGCGGGGATCGTCAGCGTGCCGAAGTGGAACACGCTGGCGGCGAGCACCGCGTCGGCGCCCGCGTCGACCGCGGGCGGGAAGTGCTCGAGGCGGCCCGCGCCGCCACTGGCGATGAGGGGGACGTCGGTGACCGCGCGCACCGCGCGGATCATGTCGAGGTCGAAGCCGGCCTGCGTGCCGTCGGCGTCCATCGAGTTGAGCAGGATCTCGCCCGCTCCGAGCTCACTGGCGCGACGCACCCAGTCGACGGCGTCGATGCCGGCCGAGCGGCGACCGCCGTGGGTCGTCACCTCGAACCCGCTGGGTTGGTCGTCTGCACGTCGAGCGTCAACGCTCAGCACGAGCACCTGATTCCCGAAGCGGCGCGCGATCTCGGCGATCACCTCGGGCCGGGCGATCGCGGCCGTGTTGATCCCGACCTTGTCGGCGCCGGCGCGCAGCAGTCGATCGACGTCCTCGACGGTGCGCACTCCCCCGCCGACGGTGAGCGGGATGAAGACCTGCTCGGCGGTGCGTCCCACGATGTCGAACGTCGTGGAGCGGTCGCTGCTCGAGGCCGTGATGTCCAGGAACGTCAGCTCGTCGGCGCCCTCGGCGTCGTACACGCGGGCCATCTCGACGGGATCGCCGGCATCGCGCAGGTCGACGAAGTTGACGCCCTTGACGACGCGTCCGGCATCGACGTCCAGGCAGGGGATCACACGGGTGGCGACAGTCACCCGCAGATCCTAGCCACGCAGGCTCGACCGGTCCCCTCCCAGCCTGATCGCCGGACGATGCGCCGACGCCTAGGCTCGGCGCCATGCCCTCGTCCGCGACCTCCGCCAGCTCCGCCGCCGAGCTGGTCGGCATCGCCCGGCGGCGGCCCGCCCTGCCCTGCGGCACCCGGATCATCGCGATCGACGGGCCCAGCGGCTCCGGCAAGACGACCTTCGCGGCGGACGTCGAGGCGCACCTGACCGGGCTGACGGGGCTAGCGGGCAGCACCGGCGACGAGAGCCCGCACGCCCCGGCCGAGGTGGAGGTCCTGCACATGGACGACCTCTACCCCGGCTGGGACGGGCTGGCCGCCGCCGTGCCGTTGCTGTCCTCCCAGGTCGTCGAGCCGTTGGCCCACGGCCGGGACGCGTCCTACCGGCGCTACGACTGGGAGCGCGGCGTCTATGCCGAGCGTCACGAGATCCCGTGCACCGCACGGTGGCTCGTCGTCGAGGGCGTGGGGTGCGGGGCGGGCGTCATACGGCCTCGGCTGTCCGCCCTGGCCTGGCTGGAGGCCGACCGCGAGACCCGCATGCGTCGCGGGCTCGAGCGCGACGGCGAGGCCTACCGTCCCCACTGGGAGCGCTGGTCCCGTCAGGAGGGCGCCCACTTCGCCCGCGAGGCGACCCGAGATCACGCCGACCTCGTCCTGGATACGGGACAATGAGCGCGTGGGCAACGAACCGAAGGACATGGTGGACGCGGTCACCCGCTCGATGAAGGCCCGCACCGGGCGCACGGTCGAGGAGTGGGTGGCGCTGGTGCAGGCCGAGGGGCCGGACCCGCTGGACCAGAAGGCCGTCCGCGCCTGGCTGGGGGACGTGCACGGCCTGGCCCAGAACTCGCGGTGGACGGTGGGTTTCGCGGCGGCCGAGGCGGCCGGGTGGTCCATGCCCACCGTCGACCAGCTCACCGACGAGCTGTATGCCGGCAAGCGATCCCACCTGCGGCCCCTGCACGAGGCGGTCGTCGGGCTGGGCCGCGCGATGGGTGGGGACGCCGAGGTGCAGGGTCGCGCGACCTACATCCCCGTGGTGCGGACGACCCAGTTCCTCGCGGTGGCGCCCGGCCCGCGCAACACCCTCCGGGTCGGGCTGCGCTATCGCCAGGTCACGCCCGCCGACGACCGGCTCGAGCCGGCCAAGGGCTTCGCCCAGGCCACCCACTGGATCCACCTGCCGGCGGCCACGCCGATCGAGCAGGTCAGCACGCTGGAGCCGTTGGTGCTGGCCGCCTACGAGCAGAACTGACGTGGGCGCCACCCGTCACGTCCACTGGGGCGAGCGCGCCGCAGACCTGGGTCGCTCGTCCGCCCGGCTGTCCCGGCGCGGGGCGCTGCGCAGCGCCCGTCGCCTGCGCCAGCGGCTCTTCTTCATCGCCCAGTGCGCCCTCGCGGCGATGACCGCCTACTCCATCGCGCACTACGTCTTCGACGTGGGTGTGCCGCTGTTCGCGCCCGTCGCGGCGATCGTCGCGCTCGGGATGACCTACGGCCAGCGGCTGCGCCGGGCGCTGGAGATCACGGTGGGCGTCGCGGTGGGGGCGTTCATCGGGGAGTCCTTCGTGCACCTCTTCGGCATCGGGCCCTGGCAGATCCTGCTGATCGTCAGTGCCGGTATGACGATCGCCACCCTCCTCGGGGCGGGCACCCTCATGGCCAACCAGGCCGGCATCCAGGGCATGATCGTGGCCCTGCTGGCCGCCGCCCCCCAGGGCGCGTTCGGCCGCTGGTTCGAGGCGCTCGTCGGGGCGGTGGTCGCCCTGGTGTTCGCCTCCCTCGTGCCCAGCTCCTCCCTCGTCAAGCCGCGCAGCCAGGCGAGCAAGATCCTGGACGCGATCGGCGACCTGCTGCACGCGACCTCGTCCGCCCTGCGCGACGACGACCTCGAGGCCTGCGAGGAGGCCCTGACGGCCGCCCGCGCCACCGAGCGCGACCTGACGGCGCTGCGCGGCTTCTCCGCGGACAGCCTGGAGGTCATGCGGGTCACGCCCTTCCACCGGCGGCACCGACCCGCGGTGGAGGAGGTCGCCAACCTGATGGAGCCGATGGACCGGGCCATCCGCAACATGCGGGTGCTCATCCGCCGGGCCACCGTCGCGCTGCAGAACGCCGAGCACGTCCCGGACCGCTACACCGACGCCATCGACCGGCTCGCCGAGGTCGTCGACCACATCTCCGACGCCCTCAGCGCCGGCGAGCTGTCGGAGGACCTGGAGCCGGAGCTGCTCGAGATCGGGCGGCTGACGCGCGACCCCGACCCCGACGCGACCCTCTCGGCCGAGGTCATCCGCGCGCAGCTCCGCTCCATCGTGGTGGACCTGCTGCAGGTGCTGGGCCTGTCCTTCGACGCCGCCCAGCACGAGATCCGCCGCGTGCTGGAGACCGACCTGGGCAGGGACACTTCCCCGCCGACCACCGAGTAGCCGCTCAGCGCCGGTCGCGCTCGTCCCCGGCGAGCTCGCGGTAGTCCTCGTCGACGTACATGCCGGGGGCGTCCAGGACGATGTTGCTGCCGCCCGCGGTGTCGCGCAGGTGGCGCGGGGCCACCGCGTGCGCGAGGTGGTAGAGCCCGACGGTGACGATGGTGCCGAGCGCGATGCCCCCGAGGGTGAAGTCGTCCGTGAACCGCAGCGAGGTGTCCCCGATGCCGATGATGATGCCGGCGGCGACGGGGACCAGGTTGACGGGGTTGCCGAAGTCGACCCCGTTCTCCTTCCAGATCTTGGCGCCGAGCAGGCCGATCATGCCGTAGAGCACGACGCAGATGCCGCCGAGCACACCACCCGGGGTGGCCGAGATGATCGCCCCGAACTTCGGGGAGAAGCCGAACAGGATGGCCACGAGCGCGGCCACGACGTAGGCGGCGGTGGAGTAGACACGGGTGGCGGCCATGACGCCGATGTTCTCGGCATACGTGGTCGTGGGCCCGGCGCCCACCCCGGTGGCGAGGACCGAGCCCAGGCCGTCAGCCATGATCGCCTTGCCCATGTCCTTGTCGAGGGGGGTGCCGGTCATCTCGGCGACGGCCTTGACGTGGCCGGTGTTCTCGGCGATGAGGGCGATGACGACGGGCAGGGCGAGCAGGGCGTAGGCGAGCGAGAACTGCGGCAGGTGCCAGCCGACGGTGGTGCCGGACGTGGCGGGCGGGAAGCCGAACCACGGGGCCGCGCTGACCGCCGACCAGTCGAGGCGCAGGTGCTCCACGACACCGGTGGGGTTCTGCGCGGAGACGGCGCCCGGCTGGAAGCTCGTGATGGGTCCGGCCACGAGGTCGAGGACCCAGGACACGGCATACCCGATCACGAGGGCGAGGAAAATCGCGACCCGGGAGAGGAACCCGCGGACCCCGACGTTGAGCAGCACCACGACCAGCATGACCAGCAGCGCGACCCACTGGTCCTGCGGCCAGTAGGTGCGCGCGACCACCGGCGCGAGGTTGAACCCGATGAGCATGACGACCGCGCCGGTGACCACGGGGGGCAGCGTGCGGTGGATGGCGGTGGCGCCGGCGAGGTGGATGACGACACCCACGACGGCCAGGGCGACACCGCACCACAGCATCGCGCCGGACACGTGCGCCGGGGTCCCGCCCGCGGCGTAGATGGCGGTCGCGACCCCGACGAAGGACGCCGACGAGCCCAGGTAGCTCGGGACCCGGCCACGCACGATCGCCAGGAACAGCAGCGTCGCGACGCCGCTCATCATCACCGCGAGCTGGGGGTTGAGCCCCATGAGGATCGGGAAGACGAAGGTCGCGCCGAACATCGCGACGACGTGCTGGGCACCGAGCCCGATGGTCTTGCCCCAGCCGAGCCTCTCGTGCGGGGCCACCACGGCTCCCGGCTCCAGGACTCCCCCGTTGTGCAGCGTCCACAGCGCCATCAGGTCATGCTCCTCGCCGGCCGGAGCGTCCGGCCCGCGCCATCCTAGCGACCTGTGGTGCCGATCACGACGTCGCCACGACCGGTCAGGACCAGCCCCGAGTCCGTGGCCGGGGAGTAGCACGTGTCGCCCCGGCCGAGCACGACCTGGTCGCCCCCGCCGTCGGTCACCGTCACCTCGCCCTCGAGGCACAGCAGCAGCCGCGGAGCCCCGTCACCAGGCAGGTGCTGGGCCCCGGGACCAGCGTCGCTACCCCCGACCACGCAGCGCAGCAGGTCGAACTCCGGCGCCGGCGTCTCGAAGTGCGTGATCCCCGGCGCGACCTCGACCGCGCGGAGCGTCGGGACGATCACGGACGGGTCGAGCAGGCGCAGCAGCTCGTCCACGTCCACGTGCTTGGAGGTCAGCCCGGCCCGCACGACGTTGTCCGAGTTGGCGAGCAGCTCGACGCCCGTCCCCTGCAGGTAGCAGTGCAGGCCGCCGGCGGGCATGAACAGTCCCTCGCCGGGCTGGAGGACCACGTGCTGCAGCAGGAGCGAGGCGACCAGGCCGATGTCGCCGGGGTGCTGGCGCGCGATCCGCACCGCGGCGCGGAAGGCCGCGCGGTCCTCGTCCACGACGGCGGGGTCGTCCGCGAGCTCGCCGCAGCGCCACTCGACGTCGGCCAGCAGCTGGTCACGCTCGCGCATGGGCCAGTGGAGCAGGGTCGTGAGGGCCTGCGCCTGGGCCCCGCCCCCGCGCAGGGCCTCCACGACGGGGGCCAGCGCCGGGACCTGCAGGTGCTCGACGACCCGGGCCGCGTCCTCGGCGCTGCGGAACCCCGCGAGCGCCTCGAACTCGGTGAGCGCCAGCACCGCCTCCGGCTTGGGCCAGTCGTCTTTGTAGTTGCGGGCCGGATCGCGCAGCGGGATCGACGCCGCGTCCTCCCGGGCCCATCCCTCCTGCGCCTGGGTGCGGTCGGGGTGCACCTGGATCGACAGGGCCTTCTCGACGGCGAGGACCTTGAGCAGGAAGGGCAGGCGACCGTCGAACCGGCTCGCGCACCCGGCGCCGAGCTCCCCCTCGGGGTCCGTTGAGATGACCTTGTGGAGGGTGGTCAGGCCCTGCTCGCGCTCGAGCAGCGCGGGAGCGGCGGGGTGGGCCCCGATCCAGAGCTCCGCCTCGGGACCGGGCGACGGCGTCGGCCGACCCTGGAGGGTGGCGATGACGTAGCGGGAGCCCCAGTCGTAGGGCTGGACGACGGCTTCGAGACGATCCACCCGGCAACTCTAACGACGTGGGAGCCCCTGGACGGCGGATTGGGGAAGGTCAGGCGTCCCAGGTCCGGGCGACGTCGTCGCGGTCGCCGCGGTGGGACTCCACCAGGGCCGCCAGGCGACCGGCCTCCGCCTGCGACCCGAGGCCGTCGGCCCGCTGGATGGCCATGACGGCGACGGTCTCGGTGTCGTCGAGCACGAGGGACACCCAGGGGTCGCCGTGCCCGAACCGCACCGACTCGATGCTGGTCCAGGGCAGGTGGCGGGTGGTCATGAGGTTGCGGACGGTCAGCCCGGACTCGTCCGGCAGGGCCCGGATGGCGGCGTAACGGGCGAGCACGAACGCGATCGCCACGCCGCACGCCACCAGCATGAGCCGGTCCACGACGCCGAACCCCCGCGCCCCGCCCGGGACCAGCGCCGCCAGGATGCAGAAGAGCAGGAGGCTCAGGACCCCCGCGGTGAGCGCCATCGCTCGGCCCCGTCGGGGCTGGAAGGGGTCGTAGGGCGCCGGCCCCGGACGGTCGAGGCTGCTCATCCGGCGGTCACAGCCGGCAGGCGGCGATGTCGGTGACCAGGATGCCGCGCGCCCCGATGCGATAGAGCTCGTCCATCACGGCGTTGGTCTGCTTGCGGGGCACCATCGAGCGCACGGCGACCCAGGACCGGTCGTGCAGCGGCGACACGGTCGGGGACTCCAGCCCGGGCGTGACCGCCACCGCGCGCTCCACGAGCTCGCTCGGGCAGTCGTAGTCCATCAGGACGTACTGGCGGGCCACGAGCACGCCGTGGAGCCGGCGGCGCAGGGTCTCCAGGGCCGGGTCGGGTTCCCCCTGGGTGGCGCCCCCGGCGTCCGAACGGCTGATCAGCACGGCCTCGCTGCGCAGGATGGGGTCGCCGAAGACCTCGAGGCCGGCGTTGCGCAGGGTCGTGCCCGTCTCGACCACGTCCGCGATCAGGTCGGCCACGCCGAGGGTCACCGCGGTCTCGACGGCCCCGTCGAGGTGGACGACCTCGGCCGTGATGCCGTGGGTGTCCAGGTGGGACCGGACCAGGCCGGAGTATGACGTCGCCACGCGCCGCCCGTCGATGTCGGCGACGGATCCCATGGAGCCCGCCGGCGCGGCGAACCGGAAGGTCGACCGGGCGAAGCCCAGGGCCATGACCTCGCGGGCGGTGCTGCCGGAGTCCAGCAGCAGGTCCCGACCCGTGATGCCGAGGTCGACGGTGCCGGCCCCGACGTAGACGGCGACGTCGCGGGGACGCAGGTAGAAGAACTCGACGCCGTTGTCGGCGTCGGTGAGGACGAGCTCCTTGGTGTCACGACGCTGGGCGTAGCCCGCTTCCTTCATCATCGTCGTGGCGGGCTCGGACAGCGACCCCTTGTTGGGGACGGCGACTCGCAGCATGGGGTCTCCGGTCAGAGGTGGGCGTAGACGTCGTCCAGGCTGATGCCCCGGGCGACCATGAGGACCTGGAGGTGGTAGAGCAGCTGGCTGATCTCCTCGGCGGCCCGCTCGTCACCCTCGTGCTCGGCCGCCATCCACACCTCGGCGGCCTCCTCGACGATCTTCTTGCCGATGAAGTGCACGCCCTTGTCGAGCTCGGCCACCGTGCCGGAGCCTTCCGGCCGGGTCACGGCCTTGTCGGTGAGCTCGGCGAACAGCTGGTCGAAGGTCTTCACGCCCTACAGCCTACGGCTCCCCGTGACGGCCGTATGACGTCGTCCGCGACGCGGAACCGCGTCCATCCGGGCCCCGGCGGGGGCGCTCCCCTCCCGGACGGCCTGGCGCGCCAGCGCCGGGACACGACGCAGGCACTCGAGCGCTGCGCGACTGGTCGACGGCACCGTGACCCCTCTCCCCCGAGAAGTACTACTGGGCACACATAGTACGACAAATCGAACAGAGAGTAACTAGGTGCGGGTACTCAGTCTGACTAGTCAGTCCTCGTGGGCCGCCACGAGACGCCGCAGGTCGTCGACCGCCGCCGCCGCGTCCTCGGCGCCGTAGACCGCGGACCCGGCCACGAAGACGTCGGCCCCCGCCTCGGCGCACTGCTCGATGGTCGTGGCGGACACCCCGCCGTCGACCTGGATCCAGACCTCGCCGCCGTGGCGGCTCACCGCCTCACGGACCTGGCGGACCTTGGGCATCTGGTCCGCCATGAAGGACTGGCCGCCGAACCCGGGCTCGACGGTCATCACGAGGATCATGTCGAGCTCGGGCACCAGGTCGGCGTACGGCGCGAACGCGGTGCCGGGCTTGAGCGCCATACCGGCCCGGCCACCCGCGGCGCGCAGGGCCCGGGCGAGCGCCCGCGGGTCGCGGGCCGCCTCGACGTGGAAGGTCGCCGACCCGGCCCCGGCCTCGATGTAGCCCGGCGCCCAGCGGTCGGGGTCGTCGATCATCAGGTGGCAGTCGAGCGGGATCGGGCTCACCCGCGCGAGCGCCTCGACGACGGGCAGGCCCAGCGTCAGGTTGGGCACGAAGTGGCCGTCCATGACGTCCACGTGAGCCCAGTCGGCGTTGCCGATGCGCTCGAGCTCGTGCTGCAGGTTGGCGAAGTCCGAGGACAGGATGCTGGGCGAGATCTGCACGGGCACAGCCTAGGCGAGCCCACGACGCTCCCGGTCAGCGCTTGCGCAGCAGCGCGAGGAACATGCCGTCGGTCTCGTTGCGGTGCGGCCACAGCTGGGCGTGCGGGCCCTCCCCCGCGACCTCGAGCCCAGGCGCCACCTCCCGGAGGACGGCGTGGGCGTCCAGCACCTCCACGTCGTCCCGGCGGCCGGCGACGTCCTGCACCACGAACGTGGTCTCGTTGACGTGCGGGCTGCAGGTCGCGTAGGCGATCACCCCGCCGGGGCGGGTGGCCTCGATGGCGGACGCGAGCAGCTCGCGCTGCAGCTCGGTGAGGGCCGCGAGGTCCGCGGTGGTGCGGCGCCACCGCGCCTCGGGACGCCGGCGCAGCGCGCCCAGCCCGGTGCAGGGGGCGTCGACCAGCACCCGGTCGTAGCGACCCGGCTCGTCGACCCCGGTGTCCCGGCCGTCGCCCACGCGGACCTCCACGCCGGCGCCGGCGCCGATCGCGGCCCGCAGCCCCTGCCGGACGAGGTCGGCCCGGTGGGGGCTGACCTCGTTGGCGGTGAGGTAGGCGCGCCCGACGGACAGGGCGGCCAGCAGACCGGCCTTGCCGCCGGGGCCGGCGCACAGGTCCAGCCACTCCTCGGGGTAGTCGTCCGAGCTCTCGACGGGAACGGCCGCGAGCGCCAGCGCCAGGACCTGCGAGCCCTCGTCCTGCACGGCCGCGCGGCCGTCGCGGACGGGGGCCAGCGCGCCGGGGTCGCCGCTGCGAAGGACCGCGCCGACCGGCGACACCGGGGCGGGCTCGGCGCCGAGGCGGACCAGGTCGGCGACCTCGACCAGCCCGGGGCGGGCCACGAGCATGACGTCGGCGGGGTCGTTGTCGGCCTCCAGCAGGGAGACCAGCTCCTGGTCGACGGTCTCGACCGTGCCGGCGCCGTGGGCGAGGAGCGCGGCCCGCAGGGCGCGGACGATCCACTCCGGGTGGGAGTGCTCCATGGCCAGCCGGTCCACGCCGGTCCCGGCGGGCAGCACCCGGTCCAGCCACTCCTGCCTGGAGCGCTCGCTCACCCGGCGCAGGACCGCGTTGACGAAGCCCGCGGCCCCGGCGCCGTTGACCTGGCGCGCGAGCCCCACCGTCTCGGCGACGGCCGCGTGGGCGGGGACGCGCATGCCGAGGACCTGGTGCGCCCCGAGGCGTAGGGTGTCGAGCACGGGCGGGTCGATCTTGTCGACGGAGCGGCCGGACGCATCGGCGATCACGGGGTCGTAGAGGCCCTGCCACCGCAGGGTCCCGTAGGTCAGCTCCGTGGCGAAGGCCGCGTCGCGACCCGCCATGCCGTGGTCGCGCAGGAGGCGGGGCAGCTCGAGGTTGGCGTAGCCGCCCTCGGCGACGCTGCGCAGCACGGTGTAGGCGGTGAGCCGCGCGGGGTCGCCACTGCGGGCGCGCTCGGAGGGTCGCTGGGCGCTCTTCTGCCGGGGACCGCGCCGGCCACCGGGGCGCGCGGGGCTCTCAGGACGGCCGGGGCGGCGCTCGTCGGGGGTGGTCACTGGCCCATCACGTCCTCGTCGTCGATCCGCACGCCGCGCGCCCAGTCGGCAGCGGCCATCTCTCGCTTGCCCTGCGGCCGCACGGTCGACAGCCGCACCGCCGTGGTGGCGGTGCCGACCACCACGTCCCGCTTGCCGGCCTCGACCTCGCCCGGCCCCAGGTCGGGACGGGAGTCGACCGTCACGGGGCCGAGGCCCAGGCGCTCGCCGCGGAAGGTCGTCCACGCCCCGGGTTCCGGGGTGCACCCCCGCACCTGTCGATCGATGGCGAATCCCGGTGCAGCCCAGTTGATCCGGGCGTCGTCGACGGTGAGCTTGGGGGCGTGGGACACCCCGCCGGGCCGCTGCGGCACGGCCTGGATCGCCTCGGCCTCGATCGCGTCGAGCGTCTCGACAAGCAGCCCGGAGCCGGCGACGGAGAGCCGCTCGAGCAGGTCCCCGGCCGTGTCGGTGGGTCGGACGGCCTCCGTCATCCGCCCGAGCACCGGGCCGGTGTCCAGCCCCTCCTCGAGCAGGAAGGTCGTCGCCCCGGTGATCTCGTCGCCCGCCATGACGGCGCGCTGCACGGGCGCTGCGCCCCGCCACGCCGGCAGCACCGAGAAGTGCAGGTTGACCCAGCCTCGTGGGGGGATGGCCAGGGCCGCCGGTGGGACGAGCCCGCCGTAGGCGACGACGGGGCAGCAGTCGGGGGCGATCTCGCGCAGGCGGTCGAGCGCCTCCGGGTCGCGCAGGCTCGTGGGCGTCAGCACCTCCAGCCCGGCCTCCTCGGCGCGCGTGCGCACCGGCGAGGGCACGAGCGTGCGGCCGCGGCCGGCGCGCGCGTCGGGGCGGGTGATGACGGCGACGACGTCGTGGGAGGACCCGAGCAGGGCCTCCAGGCTGGGCAGGGCGACGGCCGGGGTGCCGGCGAAGACGAGGCGCATGGGTGGCTCCTAGAGGCCGAAGGCCGAACCGGGCAGGTGGGGGTTGGCCTTGACGGTGGGTGCGGGGGCCCCGGACCACTGCGCCTCGCGGATCGCCCGCATGGCGAGCCGGCGCTGCTCGGGGTCGAGCCGGTCGATGAACAGCACCCCGTCCAGGTGGTCGGTCTCGTGCTGGACGCAGCGGGCCAGCAGCTCCGAGCCCTCCAGCCGGAGTGGCTCGCCGTGCATGTCCTGGCCGGTGGCGACGACCCGCAGCGCGCGACGCGTCGGGAAGGCGAGGCCCGGCAGCGACAGACAGCCCTCGTCCCCGTCCTGCATCTCCTCGGACAGGTCCAGGGACGGGTTGACCAGGTGCCCGAGGACGCCGTCGACGTAGTAGGTGAAGACGCGCAGCGAGACCCCCAGCTGGGGTGCCGCCAGGCCGGCGCCGGGCGCGTCGATCATGGTGTCCGTCAGGTCCTGGACGAGCCCGCGCAGCTCGGCGTCGAAGTCGGTCACGGGTGCGGCTGGGGTGCGAAGGACCGGGTCGCCGAACAGGCGGATGTCCATGACTGACACGTGCTGCGGTCCTTGTGGGGTGCGACGACGGCTGGCGGCCCCAGTCTACGCAGGTCGCAGCGGGGCCCCGCGGGCCACCAGGTCACGCCGGAGCTGCTCGGGCGTGGTGAACCGGACGGCGTCGAGCCCGCAGGCGGTCGCCGCCAGGACGTTGCGGGCGTTGTCGTCGGTGAAGCAGCACTCGGTCAGCGGGATCCCCATCCGCTGCTCGAGGATGCTGAAGATCGCCGGGTCGGGCTTGACCACACCCTCGGCGCCCGACACGACGATGTCGATGAAGCCCTGCAGGAAGGCGAAGCGCGGCCGGGCGTGCTGCTCGAACAGCTCGCTGGACCAGTTCGTGAGCCCGAAGAGCGGGACCTTGGCGTCGTACAGCTCGCGCAGGATCTGGACCGTGCCGTTGATCTGGTGGGTCAGCGACTTGTCGAAGTTGGCTGCGTACGAACGGATCTCGTCGGCGTATCCGGGGTGGTCCGCGATCGCCTGCTCCTCCGCCTCGGCGACGGGCACACCCCGGTCGAGCGTGAGGTTCCACTCGTGGAACCGGAAGTCGTCGGCCGCGAGGAAGGCACGGGCCCGCTCCTCCCCCACGCCGGCGGCGATGGCCGGCAGGGGGTCCCACGCGACGAGCACCTGCCCGAGGTCGAAGACCATCGCGCGTGTCTGCCTGCTCATCCCGTCTCGCCTTCACCTCGTGGTCGCCCGGACTGCCCCACCGTATGCCGCTAGACCACCCCGTCGCGCGGATCGACCACGACGTGCACGGTCTCGAGCTCCTTGCGGGCCGATCGGGTCGCGCGCATGGCCCGCAGGGCGTCGGCCAGCTCGAGGGCGTGCTCGTGGCTCGTGCGCAGGAGGATCCGCTGGCGTGGCGGGGCGTCGTCGGCCGTCACCCGTCGAGGACCTGCCGGTGGGGGCGGCGCCGGGAGCGGTCCGAGGCGCTCGACGGTGTCGGCGAGGCCCACGGCGGCCACCGCGTCGGCGAGGGCGTGCCGCTCCGCGTCGAGGCGGGCCATGACCACCGCGGGCGGCAGGGACAGCTCGCGGCGCTCGGCCAGCTCGCGGGCCGCCAGCCAGCCCGGGTCCCAGCGCACCAGCGCCTCGACGGGCGGGACGGACAGGTCGGTCGGGGCACCGCACAGGACCGCGACGGCGCCCGAGGACGCCGACCGGGCCAGGGCGGCGGCGCCGAGCCAGCGGCGGAGGGCCTCGAGGGAGGCGTCCAGGTCGGAGCGGTCGAGGCTGGCCCACGCGTCGAGCAGGAGGACCGCGGCATACCCCCCGTCGGCCACGGGCTCGGCCCCCGGGGTGGCGATGACCAGCGCCGGCCGGGACTCGACCCGGCCGACGACGTCGCCGGAGCCGGAGGTGATCACCGGCACCCCGGGGAAGGCGCGTCCGAGCTCCTCCGCGGTGCGTCGCGCCCCGACGACGGACGATCGCAGCCGGGTGCCCTCGCACTCGGGACACTCGTAGCGCGCCACGGTCTGGCCGCACCACCGGCACCGGGGCGGCGCGTCCCGCCCGCCGAGGCCCAGCGGCCCGTGGCACGCCGGGCAGCGGGCCGGTGCGCGACAGTCCTGGCAGGACAGGGACGGGGCGTAACCACGACGGGGCACCTGGACCAGCACCGGCCCGGAGTCGAGGGCCTTCTTGGCCGTCCGCCAGGCGAGCGACGGCAGGTGTGCGCTGGCGGCCGCTGCGTCACGCTCCTGCTCGTGCCCCTCACCGGCCAGCACCACGCGCGGGGCCGCGCGTCGCACCGTGGCGGGGTCGGCGGCGACGACCGGCATCGCGCCCGACTCGACCAGTCGCTGCACCTCGGCCGACCGACCGAAGCCGCCCGCGAGCGCCGCGGCCCCCTCGCGACGGGCCCGCGCCAGCAGCACCTCCCGCACGTGGGGGTAGGGGGCTCGGGGCTCGGCGAGCAGGTCGTCGCCGTCGTCCCACCACGCCACCAGGCCGAGGTCGTGGACGGGCGCGAACATGGCGGCGCGCGTGCCCACGACGCAGCGCACGTGCCCGCGCAGCACCTTGAGCCAGGCGGTGTAGCGCGCCTGGGGGCCCTGCGACGCGGTCAGGCGGACGTGCATCCCCTTGCCGAGCACCGCCGCCAGCGCCGCGTCCACGCGGTCGACGTCGCGGTGGTCGGGCACCACGACCAGCACCCCGCGACCGGACGACAGCGCGGTCGCCGCCGCGAGCGCCAGCAGCTGCGGCCAGTCGCGCTCCGCGTCCCCGCCGCAGGGCGTCGCCTGCCAGCACGCGTGCGGCGAGCGGCCCTCGGCGAGGTGCCGCAGGAAAGCCTCGCCCGCACGCAGCTCGCGCCACGGCCCGGGGTCGGGCAGCGGCGGCGGCTCGGCCGGCTCGCCGGAGAGGTTGCGCTCGGCGGTCGCGTGCCGAGGCGGGACGGCGAGGCGCAGGACGTCGGACACCGTCCCGGCACGGGCCCGCGCGACCTCGCGGCAGGTGTCCAGCACGGCCGGGGTCAGCACGGGCTCGGGGCTCACGACGCGTCGAAGCGGCGCGAGCCGACCCTGGTGCTCGGGCAGGCCCTTGCGGGCGATCACGAAGCCGTCGACGTCCTGGCCGGCGAACCGGACCCGGACCCGCGCGCCAGGCACGGCCGTCTCGGCCAGCTCGTCGGGCACGGTGTACTCGAAGGGACGGTCCAGGTGGGCGAGGGGCAGGTCGACCAGCACCTCGGCGACGGGATCGGCCGGACCGCCCGGGGCGACCGGCTCGGCCGCCGACGACACGGGCGACACGGGCGACGACGACGCTGCGCAGCCCGTCCGCGGCAGGGACCGGTCGCCGCGCACGCGGGCCCGGACGAGCGACAGCTGCTCCCCCGTGCTCGCCTCCGCGGTGCCCTGGGTCGGCGCTGGCTGCTCCTCGGTCATGGCCATGTTCTACCGCACGCCGCCGACATACCCGCACCTGGTCGTGTCCTGTCGCACACTGTCACGATGAAGCCCACGATCTGCGACCTGGAGCCCGCCCACCTCGCCGACGCCCGGCGGCTCCTGAGCCAGGCGTTCGCCGCCGACCCCTACCTGGTGGCGGCTCTGCCGGACCCCCGGCGCCGGGCGCGCGCCCTGCCGATGCTCTTCGGCGCCGTCCTCGACAACGCACGGCAGCACGGATCGGTCCGCGTGGCGCTCGACCCCGGCACCCACGAGCTGGCCGGCGTCGCCGCCTGGGCCTGGTGGCCGCACGTCGGGCTGGGCCTGCTCACCTCGGTGCGGCACGGCCTGGCCACCCTCCCCCTCGTCGTCGGGGTGCGGGACACCGCGCGTCTGGACCGGCTCAACCGCACCCACGAGGCCGCGCACCGCCGCCTCGCGCCCGCAAAGCACCGCTATCTCCACGCCATCGGCGTGGCCCCTGGCCACCAGGGGGCGGGGGTGGGGTCGGCCCTGCTCCTCGACGGTCTCGCCGACGCGGACGCCGCCGGCGTCGCGACCTATCTCGAGACGCACCGCGCCGAACGTGCGGCTCTACGAGCGGTACGGCTACGAGCTCGTGCAGGAGCTGCGGCCGGGCGACCTGCACGCGCGGTGCATGCTCCGCCCGGCCAGGCAGCCCTAGCCTGCCGTGGGCAGCCTCACGCGGCCCTAGCCGCGAACGGCGCGCTGCAGGTCCTCGACGCGGTTGGTCTGCTCCCAGGTGAAGCCGCGGTCGTCGCCGCCGGTCCGGCCGAAGTGGCCGTAGGCGGCGGTGCGGGCGTAGATCGGGCGGAGCAGGTCGAGGTCGTCGATGATCGCCGCGGGACGCAGGTCGAAGGTCGAGGTGATGGCCCGCTGGATCGCGTCGACAGGAGCGGTCTCGGTGCCGAACGTCTCGACGTACAGCCCGACGGGCTGCGCCTTGCCGATGGCGTAGGCGACCTGGATCTCGCACCGCTTGGCGAGGCCGGCGGCCACGACGTTCTTGGCCACCCAGCGGGTGGCGTAGGCGGCGGAACGGTCGACCTTCGAGGGGTCCTTGCCGGAGAACGCGCCGCCACCGTGGCGGGCCATGCCGCCGTAGGTGTCGACGAT
>NZ_DCYC01000081.1:0-16710 GCF_002330965.1 Arsenicicoccus sp. UBA2120 | reverse complement strand
GCACCGTGCTCAGGGGCGGCGCCTACCGTCCGCTGACGACCCGCACCGAGCGGATCCGGGTCGCTGGCGGCACCGACCGCACCATCACCGTCCGGTCCACCTCGCACGGCCCGCTCCTGTCCGACATAGACGCCGCCGTCAAGGACGCCGCGTCCGTGCCCACGGCAGCGACCACCGCGTCGCCGGCGACCCCCGCCGAGGGAGAGTCCCTGGCGATCGCGCTGCGGTGGACGGGGCTGGAGGTCACGCAGACCGCCGACGCGATCTTCCGGATGAACCGCGCCACGTCCTTCGAGACCTTCCGCGCCGCCCTGTCCTCGTTCGCCGCGCCCTCTCAGAACGCGATCTACGCGGACGTCGACGGCCACATCGGCTACCAGGCACCCGGCCGCGTGCCCGTCCGCCGGTCCGGGACGGCGGGGGCACCCCCCGGCTACCTGCCGGCACCGGGCTGGGACTCGCGCTACGACTGGACCGGCTACGTCCCGTTCGACCAGATGCCACGCACCCTGGACCCGCCCGAGGGCTTCGTGGTCGCCGCCAACCAGGCCGTCACCTCGGCGTCGACCCCCTTCCTCACCACGGACTGGACCCACGGCTGGCGCTCCACCCGCATCCGTCAGCTCCTCACCGCCCAGCCGACCGTCTCGCCCCAGCGCATGCGCGACATCCAGGGCGACGTCAACGACGGTTTCCAGCCCGTGCTGACCGCGGCGCTGCGGGGCGTCGACCTGAGCGGCGACGGCTTCACCCGGGAGGGTCAGGCGACGCTCGAGGGCTGGGACGGCCGGTTCGTGACGGGTGACAGCCACTCGTCCCGCGCGGCGGCCTACTACACGGCGGCGTGGTCCGCGCTGCTCCACCGGACCTTCGACGACGACCTGCCCACCGGTCTGCGGCCCGATGGCGGCTCGCGCTGGCCCGCGGTCGTCAAGCAGCTGCTCGCCGACCCCCGGTCTCCCTGGTGGGACAACCAGAAGACCCTGCGGATCGAGACCCGCGACGACATCCTGCGCCAGGCCCAGGTCGACGCGCGTCTCGAGCTGACCCGGCTCACCGGCAAGGACGTCAAGG
Source organism: Arsenicicoccus sp. UBA2120 (assembly GCF_002330965.1). Classification (NCBI taxonomy): domain Bacteria; kingdom Bacillati; phylum Actinomycetota; class Actinomycetes; order Micrococcales; family Intrasporangiaceae; genus Arsenicicoccus; species Arsenicicoccus sp. UBA2120. The sequence goes on along the minus strand of NZ_DCYC01000081.1, from coordinate 15,636 downwards.
CCTGGGACTACGGGCGGCTGCACACGCTGACCCTGCGCCACCCGCTCAGCGCGGCGGCACCCGGCATGCTGCGGTCCCTGCTCGACCGCGGTCCGCAGCCGGCGCCGGGCAACCCGCTCGCTCCCAACGCCCTCGGCTACGACCTGCAGCTGGGCTACGCCGCCGACTGGGGGCCGTCCATGCGCATGGTGGTCGACCTCGGCACTCTTGACTCGAGCACCTGGGTCCAGTCCACGGGCGTGTCCGGGCACCCCACGAGCGACCACTACGACGACCAGACGGGGCGCTGGCTGCGCAACGAGCCCTTCGCGTGGCCGTTCAGCCGGCAGGCCGTCGAGGGCGCGACCCGTGACCAGCTCACGCTCGCGCCGCGCGACAACGGCTGAGCCGCGGGCGTCAGGGCGGGTCAGCTGACGTCGGGCCCGAGCGAGCGGCCAGCGGATCAGCGACGCAGCCAGGTGATCCCGTCCACCGTCACCACGGCGTCGACGCGCTGGTCGTGCTCGGCCGCGGGCAGGTCCTCGTCCACCAGCTCCTGGGGGTGCAGCAGCGTCACGACCCGGACGCCGTCGCGACGCCGGGGGAGCGCCCGGTCGTAGCACCCTCCACCCTGCCCGAGGCGCACGCCCCGTCGGTCCACGGCCGTGCCCGGCGTCAGCACCAGGTCCGCCTGGCCGATCGCCTCCAGCCCGAGCCGCGCCGCCTCGTCCAGCTCGTCGCTGCCGAGCGGGCGCCAGTCGAGGTCGAGCCCCGGCAGGGTCACCGGCACCAGGACGCGATAACCGGCGGCGACCAGAGCCTCGTTGAGCGGCTCGGTCCCGGGCTCGGTCGGCCACGACTCGTATGACGTCACGGTGCCCCCCGGGGCCACCAGGTCGGCGACGACCCGCAGGGCGTGGTCCGCCAGAGCCTGGGCCTGCGTCTCACGCTCGGCGCGCGAGGTGTCGGCATACCGCTGCTTGCGGGCGGCCCAGAGGCGGGCCCGCAGGGCGCGCTTGGCCTCGACGGGGGTCGTGAGCGGGGTGTCCATGCCACGGATTCTGTCAGGCACGGACCCGTGAGGAGGAGGGGCGGATCGGTCTCGTGCCACGATGGGCCGACCCACCCACCTCGAGGAGGACCCGTGTCCATCCGGACCCGCCTGGCGATCGTGCTCGCCGCCGTGGTCCTGCCGGTCCTGCTCGTGGCCGGGCTCGTGGCGGGGGTCCTGCTGCCGCGTGCGCTCGTGGACGGTCAGCGCCGTGACGTCGACCGCGCCACCGTCGCCGTCGCGACGGCCATGGCGTCCGAGTGCTGGGCGCTGGGCGACCGGGCCGAGGTCATCGCCCTGTCGATCGCCAACGGGCGCCCGCCGGCCACGGTCCTCGCGGAGGAGACCCGCGGCGGACTGGGGGCGGAGCGGGGCTATGCCGTGGTGCTGCGCGGGGGCGCCGTGCTGGCGGCCTCGTCCTCGGCGCCGCGACCCACGCCCACCAAGCTGCCCACCACGCGCTGCTCGACCGTGAGCGAGCCCGCCGGCGCCCACCTCGCGGAGCGGGTCGACCTCACCACCACCCAGGGGACGCTGACGGTCCACGTCGTCGAGCCCCTCACCGCAGGGCGGCTGGACGCGCTCACCCGTCAGGCCGCGGCCGGGGACGTGCGCACGATCCTCCAGTGCGCGGGCGGCGTCGAGGTCCACCCGAGCTCGGACCGCGGCCAGGGGGCCATCGCGCGGACCGCCGCCGCCGGGCCCGGGCGTCCCTGCGCGGTGCAGGGCTCGGCCGCCGATCCGGTCGGTGGGGCGAGGGCCTGGATGCCCCTCCTGCTCATCCTGCTGGTGCTGGCGGCGGCCGTCGGTCTGCTCCGCTGGCTGGCCCGGGAGCTCACCGCGCCGCTGCTCGCCCTCACCGAGGGCACCCGCCGCATCGCGGACGGCGACCTGACCGTGCGTCTGCCGGAGGGACGCGACGACGAGATCGGCCAGCTGTCGCGGGAGTTCAACGCGATGGCGGTCGAGCTGGACCAGCGCATGGCCGAGCTGACGTCGAGCCGAGAGACCCTGCAGGACACCGTCCGACGGATCGCGGCCACCCTGCAGCGCACCCACGACCTCGACGGCCTGCTGGCGGCGCTGTGCGCCCTCGCGGAGACGACGACCGGGTCCACCTGCGCCGTCGTGTGGATGCGCGAGGGCAGCGGCCTGCGCGCGCGCGTCGTGCACCCCATCGGCACCCGCCGTCCCGGCACCGGCCGGATCCGCGCGGCCGAGAGCGCCGTCGGCGAGGTCGTCCGTGACCGCCGCGTGGTCGTGCTCGACGACGCGGGGGACGAGCCCGGCGCGGTCCTGCGCGGCCGGCTGTGCGCCGCGCCGCTCGTGTCCGGCGACGACGTGATCGGTGCGCTGGTCGTCGAGCGGGCGGCCGGCGCGACGGCATACGACGACACGACCGGGGAGCTGCTCGACCTCGTGGCCGGGCCGGCCGGGGTCGCCATCGACAACGCGATCCTGCACCGCCGGGCGCAGCGCCAGTCCGTGATCGACCCGCTCACCGGGGTCGGCAACCTGCGCATGCTCACGACCACGCTGGGCCGCGAGGTCGAGCGGGCGCGGTCGTTCGGGCGTCAGGTGTCGCTCCTGATCGTGGACATCGATCGGTTCCGGCAGGTCAACGACGAGCACGGGCACTCCGTCGGCGACGGGGTCCTGGCTGCGCTGGCGGCCCGCATCGTCGAGCTGGTCCCGCCCGTCGACGTCGTCGCGCGCTACGGCGGGGAGGAGATGGCCGTCGTCTGCCCCGAGCGCGGCGAGGAGGAGTGCCTGCGGCTCGCCGAGCGGATCGTCGGTGACCTGCGCTCCCGTCCGCTGCAGGTCGACGACCGCGAGATCCCCATCACCTGCAGCGTGGGGATCGCCACCTGGCCACAGGACGCCGCCACGGCACCCGAGCTCGTGTCGGCCGCCGACGCCGCGATGAACGCCGCCAAGCGCGCCGGGCGTGACCGGGCGGTGGCCTCGAGGCATGTCGGACCCGTCGACTAGTGTCCGCAACATGTCCGACGCACCCCGGCTGATGCCGGTCGACGAGCACCTGCGCCTCCTCCTCGAGGCCTGCGCCACCGTGCCCCGCCGCACGTCCGAGGTCCCGGTGGCCGAGGCGCACGGCTGCGTCCTGGCCCAGGACGTGCGCAGCGCCGTCGACGTCCCGGCGTTCACCAACTCGGCGATGGACGGGTATGCCGTCCGGGCCGCCGAGCTCGTGGGGGCCGGTGACCGCCCCGTGGTCCTGCCCGTTGCGGGCGACATCCCCGCCGGACGCACCGACCGGGTCACCCTCGTGCCGGGCACGACGATGCGCATCATGACCGGCGCCGCCCTGCCCGACGGCGCCGACGCCGTTGTCCCCGTCGAGCTCACCGACGGCGGCACCGAGCGGGTCACCCTGCGCCAGCAGCCGCAGGTCGGCGCCCACGTCCGCCCCGCCGGCGACGACCTGTCCCGCGGCGAGCTTGCCCTGGCCGCAGGCACGTTCGTGGACGCCCGGGTCCTCGCGCTGCTCGTGTCCCTCGGGCATCCTCTGGTCGAGGTCGTCGTGCCGCCCCGGGTCGTCGTCCTCTCCACCGGCGACGAGCTGGTCGAGCCGGGCGGCACGGCCGGGCACGGCACGGTCGTCGACAGCAACGGCCCGATGCTCGTGGCCGTTCTGCGCGAGCACGGCTTCACGGCCGAGCGGGTGCGCGCGGTGGCCGACGACGAGCAGGGCTTCCGCGCCCGGCTCGACGAGGTGCTGCTGACCCACGACGCCGTCATCACCACCGGCGGCGTCTCCGCCGGCGCCTACGACACGGTCAAGGCCGTGCTCGCCCGTGACGGCGAGGTCGCGTTCCGCGGGGTGGCGATGCAGCCCGGCAAGCCCCAGGGCTTCGGCCTGGTGCGGGCCGGCGACGGGCGACACGTGCCCGTCTTCACTCTGCCCGGCAACCCCGTCAGCTCGATGGTGTCCTACCAGGTCTTCGCGGCCCCGGCGCTGCGCCTGCTCGCCGGCCGCCCCGCCGAGGGGCTCGCGGGCATCGAGGCGGTGGCCGACGACGGCTGGCGCACCTCGGCCGGCCGCACCCAGCTGGCCCGCGTCCGCCTGCGCACCGAGGCCGACGGCCCGCACGCCACCCTCGCGGGCGGCCAGGGGTCGCACGTGCTCGGTGCCCTCGCTCACGCCGACGCCCTGGCCGTCGTGCCCGCCGAGGTCGACGAGGTCGTCCCCGGCATGCGCCTCACCTGTCTGCTCCTCCGTCCCCTCCCCGGCAAGGAGTCCCTCGCGTGACCTCCACCCCCACCCCTGAGCCGCCCCGCCTGACGCACGTGCGGGCCGACGGCAGCGCGCACATGGTCGACGTCTCCGCCAAGGCCGTCACGGCCCGCTCGGCGACCGCCCGCGGCCGGGTCCTGCTCGCCGCCCCCGCCGTCGCCGCCCTGCGGGACGGCACCGTGCCCAAGGGCGACGCCCTCGCCGTGGCCCGCATCGCCGGGATCCAGGCGGTCAAGCGCACCCCCGACCTGATCCCGCTGGCCCACCCCATCGCCGTGCACGGGGTCGAGCTGGACCTCGAGGTGGCCGACGACGGCGTCGACCTCACGGCGACCGTCCGCACCGCCGACCGCACCGGCATCGAGATGGAGGCGCTGACCGCCGTCGCCGTCGGCGCCCTGGCCCTCATCGACATGGTCAAGGCGGTCGACAAGCACGCCCGCATCACCGACGTGCGCGTCACCGCCAAGTCCGGCGGCCGCTCCGGGGACTGGTCCGAGTGACCTCCCCCTCGCGGCGGCGGGCCGTCGTCGTGACGGCGTCCACGCGGGCCGCCGCCGGCACCTACGCCGACCGCACGGGACCAGTCATCGTCGAGGCCCTGCGCGCGTGGGGCCTGGACACCCCGGACCCGGTGGTCGTCCCTGACGGTGACCCCGTGGGGGACGCCATACGGTCCGCCGTCGACGACGGAGTCGACCTCGTCGTCACCACAGGCGGGACGGGCCTGTCGCCGACCGACCGCACCCCCGAGGTGACCCGGGCGGTGATCGACCGCGAGGTGCCCGGCATCGCCGAGGCCATCCGCGGCGCCGGGCTGGCGCAGGGCATCCCCACCGCCTCGCTGTCCCGCGGCCTCGCCGGCCTCGCCGGCACGACCCTGGTCGTCAACCTCCCCGGGTCCCGCGGCGGGGTCGCCGACGGGCTGGGCGTGCTGGAGCAGGTCGTGCCGCACGCCCTCGACCAGGTGGGCGGGGGCGATCACTGATGGCGGCGTGGCCGGTGCGGCTCGAGGCGAGCCTGCCCGACGGGGGAGCGCTCGTGCTGCGCGGCCTGCGTCGCCGCGACCGCGCGGAGTGGCTCGAGCTGCGGCGCGCCAGCTGGGACTGGCTCAAGGAGTGGGAGCCGACCTTCCCGCGAGCGGGCCAGGAGGCCAAGCCCTTTCCCGAGTACGTCCGCCACCAGGCCCGCGAGGCGCGCGCCGGCCGGCAGCTCCCGTTCGCGGTCGAGGTGGACGGTCGGCTCTGCGGTGCGGTCAACCTCTCCCAGATCATGGAGGGCGCGCTGTGGGGCGCCACGGCGGGCTACTGGTGCGCGCCCACCCACGCCGGCCGGGGCATCGTGCCGCTGGCCCTGGCCACCGCCTGCGACTACGCCGTGGGGGAGCGCGGCCTGCACCGCATCGAGGTCAACATCCGCCCCGACAACACCAAGTCGCTCGCCGTCGTGCGCAAGCTCGGGTTCCGCGACGAGGGGCTGCGCGAGCACTACCTGCACATCGACGGCGCCTGGCGCGACCACCGGACCTTCGCCCTGACGACCGAGGACCTCCGCGGAGCGACCTTCACGGACCGGCTCAGGAGGGCATGATCCAGGGCAATCCGCCGACACACCCGCGCGGTTGAGCGTTCATCACCCGTCCCCCCTCTAACGTCGGGGACGTGCAGCCCTCCAGCCTCGTCTTCGTCGTCGTCATCGGGTTGTGGGCTGCCTATCTGACCCAGTCGTGGATGCGTCGTCGGGAGCACCTGCAGACCGCCCGATCCATCGAGCGCTACGCCGAGGCCCTCCGGGTCCTCGAGCGGCGCCCGGTCCTCGCCGAGCCCACCACCGCCCGGTCGTATGCCGTCAGCCCGCTGCGGGCCGGCGCCACCGCCACCGCGCCGACCGGCGCGACGCGTGCCACGCACGTGGCCGAGGACGCCGCCCCCGGCCGGCTCGCCCACCGCCTGCGGGGAGCCTCTCTCGGGGTCGCCGTGGCCGTGCTGGTCGCGCTCGTCGTGGTCACCGTCCTGCGACTGGTGCCCGTCTGGACCCCGGTCGTCGGCCTGGCGCTCGTCACCGCCGACCTGGCCTGGCTGCGCCACAGCGCCCGGCGTCGCCAGCCGCGCCTCGAGCTGCGTCGCACGGCCCCGGTCGCCTCGGCCGCCCCCGTCGGGCCCGCAGCTCCGGTCGCGTCCACCGTCCCGACCGCGTCCCCGGTCTCCGCTCCTGAGGCGCCGGTCGTGGAGGAGAGCCCCGAGCCCGCAGTGGCCCCCGTGGGTGCCACCCGGGTCGACGCTCCCTTCGACGTGCGCCAGTTCGACACCGTCGACGCGGCGCCCGCGCCGGTCGAGGTCGCCCTCGAGCCGCTCGAGCCCGGGCAGTGGCGTCCGACGCCGGTGCCTCGTCCGACCTACACCATGAAGCCCGCCGCGCCGCGGGCCACCCCGGCCCCGCTGCCGGTCGACGACGACGTGTTCGCCCCCATCGAGGTCGAGGACGAGTTCCTCGACGCCGCAGTGCCGTTGCGCAGCGCCGTCGGCGGGTGAGGATTGGGCCGACGCACCGCCTCGGTGGTACAGTCGGTCCTCGCCAGGGGCTGTGGCGCAGTTGGTAGCGCGTCTCGTTCGCAATGAGAAGGCCAGGGGTTCGAATCCCCTCAGCTCCACCGCACGCACAAGGCTCGAACCCTTGCCAAAGGCAAACGTTGGTTGAGGTTCGGGCCTTGTGTGCGTCTGCGGCCCAGGTCAAGGCGTGACGTCGACCTGCGGATCGAGGAGCATTTCGAAGGGCCGGTTGTGCTCGACGCGAGCTCTTCCCAACCCGCGATACTGAGACCGTCGCCCTTGAAAAGAGCGGCCGGTAGGCAACGAGCATCACCTCAAAGCCCACCACTCGACGGGGCTCTATCCGAGCAGGTCGTTCGCCCCTCGAAGAGGGCTGATCACTCGTGCGCTCAACTGGACAAGTGGTGTGTCGGCCCTCATGGGTGCGGAAACCCTCTCCTCCGGACGGAGATCGTCCGACCGTTCCGTACGTAGTTAACATGCGACCATGGTTGAATCTTCTGCGTTCGGGTCTCCGAAGCTCTCCGTGCAGCCCGACGTTCGCGTTCTCGGCGCCCGCGAACACAATCTGCAGGATGTCGACCTCACGGTGCCGCGCGATGCAACAGTCGTCTTCACCGGTGTGTCTGGCTCGGGAAAGTCCTCGCTGGCGTTCGGGACGCTGTACGCCGAGTCGCAGCGACGCTATCTGGAATCGGTCGCACCCTACGCCCGCCGCCTGATCGATCAGGCGGGAGTGCCCGATGTCGACTCGATCGCGGGGATGCCGCCGGCGGTCGCCCTGCAGCAGCAGCGCGGTGCCGGCAACGCACGATCGACCGTGGGCAGCATCACCACGTTGTCGAGCTTGATACGAATGCTGTACTCGAGGGCCGGGGACTATCCGGATGGGCAGCCGATGTTGTATGCGGAGGACTTCTCCGCGAACACGGTCCAAGGGGCCTGCTCGGAATGCCACGGCATCGGCCGCGTGTACACGGTGAACGAGCAGCAGATGGTCCCGGACCCATCGCTCACCATCCGCGAACGCGCCATCGCTTCCTGGCCGACCGCGTGGCACGGCCATCAGCTGCGCGACGTACTGGTTGCTCTTGGTTACGACGTCGATGTGCCGTGGCGGGACCTGCCGAAAGAGGACCGGGACTGGATCCTCTACACCGATGAGACCCCCTTCGTTCCGGTCCACTCCCGGCTCACCCTCTCTGAGTCCAGAGCTGCGATCGAGGCAGGCGTGGAGCCGAGCTACTCGGGCACGTTCGTCGGGGCTCGTCGGTACATTCTGGACACGTTCGCGAACACGAAAAGCGCCTCGATGAAGCGGCGCGTCGCGCAGTTTCTCATCGCTGCCATCTGCCCGGTCTGTGATGGCAAGCGGCTGAAGCCCGAGGCGCTGTCCGTCACGTTCGAAGGATTCGACATCGCCGAATTCTCCCGACTGCCGCTTCGGGAACTTGCCACGATCCTCTCGGGAGTCGTTGCACGCCTGGAGGAGCTCGGAGCCGCTTCTTCCGGCGCTGCCTCTCCGCGGGCGGCATCGCAGGAGCATGTCGCTGCTGGCGGTTCCTCGCCTGCCGCCGCGCCCGATGTGCGACCCACCCTGAGCCGAGCGCCAGAGAAGCGTGCCGCTGCGGTCCAGCTCGCATCAGGGGTGCTGCAGCGACTTCGTCCACTGGTCGATCTGGGGCTGGGCTACCTGTCGTTGAGCCGGACGACGCCGACGCTGTCGGGCGGCGAGCTGCAGCGGCTACGGCTCGCGACGCAACTCAGCTCTCATCTCTTCGGGGTGGTCTACGTCCTCGACGAACCCTCGGCGGGGCTGCATCCGCAGGACGTGACGGCGCTCCTCGGGATCCTCGACGGACTCAAGGGGAAAGGGAACAGCCTGTTCATCGTCGAGCACTCCGTGGCCGTGATGCGGCACGCGGACTGGTTGGTCGACATCGGCCCGGGCGCCGGTGAACACGGCGGCCGAGTGCTCTACAGCGGCCCGCCCGACGGGCTCGCCGATATCGAGGAGTCCGTGACACGCGGGTACCTCTTCGGTGGCCGCGGTCTCCCTCTTCGCACACCCCGTGAGGCACGCAGTTGGCTGTGCCTGGAGAACGTGACGCGGAACAACCTGCACGACCTCACAGTCGATATCCCATTGGGTGTCTTCACCGTGGTCACGGGCGTGTCCGGGTCCGGCAAGTCGAGTCTGGTCACCCAGGCGCTTCCGTCGCTGCTTGGCGATCGCCTTGGCCGGGCCGTCCCGGCCGATGACGAGCCGGTCAGCTACGAGTCACTCCTCGCGGATGCGCCGGGACGTCTCGATGGACGCGTCGCCGGGCCCGTCACCGGTGTACGCCGGCTGATCGTCATCGACCAGCGGCCCATCGGCCGGACGCCGCGGTCGAACGTCGCCACCTACACCGGGCTGTTCGACCACGTACGTCGTCGATTCGCAGATACCCCGGAAGCTCGTTCACGCGGGTACAAGCCCGGCCGATTCTCCTTCAATGTCGCCGGCGGGCGCTGCCCGACCTGCGAGGGCGAGGGATCGGTGATGGTCGAGCTCCTCTTCCTGCCTTCCGTGTACACCGAATGCCCCGACTGCCACGGCGCCCGATACGAGGCGTCAACGCTCGAGGTCACGTGGCGGGGGCGCACGATCGCTGACGTGTTGTCGATGAGCGTGGAGGAGGCGAACCTGTTCTTCGTGGGCGATGAGGAGATCACTCGATCCCTGGCCGCTTTGTCGGACGTTGGACTCGATTACCTCCGACTGGGTCAACCGGCAACGGAACTCTCGGGGGGTGAGGCCCAGCGCGTCAAGCTGGCGGCCGAGCTGCAGCGTGCGCAGCGTGGGGACACGCTGTACGTATTGGACGAGCCGACGTCCGGGCTCCACTGCGCCGACACGGATCGTCTGGTCGCGCATCTGCAGACGCTGGTCGATGCGGGCAACACGGTCGTCGCCGCGGAGCTGGACATGCGCGTTGTCGCGGTGGCCGATCACGTGATCGATCTTGGACCCGGCGCGGGCGACGCCGGCGGGACCGTGGTTGCAGCGGGTACGCCCGCCTACGTCGCGGACAAGGGCGTCGGTGCTTCCGCGGGCTACCTTGCCGCCGCACTGCAGGCAGCTACCAACGTGACCCCATTGTGACGAGTGTGTCGCTGTGCGATATGAACATCGCACAGCGACACACTCGACGAGGTCGGGGTTGGAACCTTCAGCAGTCCCAGAAGCTCGTCCGGACGCTCTGACCCCGCAGGCTCTGACCCCGCACGCTCCATCGCCACCGAGCATGACGAGATGCTCGGATCCCTGATCCGGGCCTCTCGTCAGCTCGGTGGCGCAGCTGGCCGACGGCGTGCCCGGGCCACCGCACCACCGGGCCCTCACGAGGACAGCAGGGCGATCAGGCCACCTGCCGTGCGTTCGTCGATCACCAGGTCCGACACCACGCCCGCGCGCAGCGCCCCCAGCGTCCCCTGGATCTTGTTGTCACCCGCCACCGCGCACAGCCTGCGGTTCACACGCCGCAGCTCTGCGGGGGAGGGCCCGGAGGCCCGGCGGTTGAGCGCGATCCCGGCATACGACCCGTCCACCCGCAGGAAGTGCGTGGCGACGTCGCCGACGACGTGCTGGTCGGCGAGCTCGCGCACCTCCTCGGGGCGCAGGTAGCCGGTGGAGTAGACCTGGCTGAGCAGCCGCCCGCGGAAGGCCCCGACGCTGAACACCGCGATGTCGCAGGTGCGCCGCAGCTCGAGGATCCGGCGCACGGATCCCTCACGCCACAGCGCCTCCTTGGTCTCGGCGAAGTCGAAGAACGCCGGGGCGGGGAAGTAGTAGAGCTCGGTGTCGTAGGCGCTCGCGAAGCGATCGAGCAGCTCGGTGGTGTAGCGGACCCCGGAGGTGCGGGCGTTGGCCGCGCCGTTGAGCTGCACGACCACCGACCCGGTGGTGGGGTGCGGCGCGAGATGCCCCGCGATGGCGGATGTGGTCGTGCCCCACGCGACCGCGAGGGTCATGTCGTCGCCCATCCACGAGTCCAGCAGGCCGGCGGCGCGCCGGGCCACGGCCTCGAGCCGCTGGGGATCACTGGCCGAGGACGACACGGGCACGACGTGCGCCTGCACCCCGAAGGCGTCGAGGAGGGTGCGCGCGGTGTGGTCGGTCGGCCCGTCGGGCGCCGCGACCGTGATGCGCACGATCCCCTCGTCCCGGGCCCAGCGCAGCAGCCGCGAGACGGTCGACCGCGAGACGCCGAGGTCACCGGCGATCATGTCCATGGTCTGGTCCTGCAGGTAGTACAGCAGCGCTGCTCGGTAAGCGGATTCACGATCGTTCACGAGCCTCGCCCCCTCCTGCACGTTCGTGCAGACCGCTTGAGCATACGTGCAGGGCGACGCATGCTCGATGCAGAGACCAAGATGCACCACGGGGTGCACCCACCGAGCCGCCGGTCGACACCGGCACAGAAAGGGTCGTGAGGACCATGGCCGCCACACCGATGACCTCCACCGCACTGTCCGCGACGAGCCGCGCCGACGCCCTCGAGGCGATGACGACCGGCGAGCCCCTGGACCTGCTCGTCGTCGGCGGCGGCGTCACCGGCGCGGGCATCGTGCTGGACGCCGCGAGCCGGGGCCTGCGCGTCGGCATCGTCGAGGCCGAGGACTGGGCCTCCGGCACCTCCCAGTGGTCCTCCAAGCTGGTCCACGGCGGCCTGCGCTACCTCTACCAGCTCAACTTCGCCCTCGTGGCCGAGGCCCTCAAGGAGCGCGGCCTGCTGCTCACGACCCTCGCCCCGCACCTGGTCAAGGCCCAGCCCTTCCTGTGGCCCCTCAAGCTGCCGGTCGTCGAGCGGTCCTACAGCGCCGTGGGGGTGGGGATGTACGACGCCCTCGCGCTCGTCGGGGCCAAGGGCACCAAGACCGTCCCGCTGCAGAAGCACTACACGCGCCAGGGCGCCCAGGAGCTCTTCCCCGACATCCGCGACGACGCGCTGACCGGCGCGATCCGCTTCTACGACGCCCGCGTCGACGACGCCCGCCTGGTCATCGACCTGGTCCGCACCGCCGCCGGGTATGGCGCGCTCGCGGCCACCCGCACGCGAGTCACCTCCTTCGTCAAGGACGACACGGGACGGGTCGTGGGTGCCGAGGTGCACGACGCCGAGGGCGACCGCGACCTGACGATCCGCGCGCACCGGGTGGTCGCCGCCGCCGGCGTCTGGACCGAGGACGTCGAGGCGATGTCGGGCTCCGACCAGGGCCTGAAGGTGCTGGCGTCCAAGGGGATCCACATCGTCGTGCCCAAGGAGCGGATCCAGGGGGAGACCGGGCTGTTCCTGCGCACCGAGAAGTCCGTGCTGTTCGTCATCCCCTGGGAGCGCTACTGGGTCATCGGCACGACCGACACCCCGTGGGAGCAGGACCTGCGCAACCCGGTGGCCACCGCCGAGGACATCGACTACGTCCTCGAGCAGGCCAACTCGGTGCTGGCCCGTCCCCTGACCCGCGACGACATCATCGGCACGTATGCCGGGCTGCGCCCCCTCCTGCAGCCCCACCGCGGCAGCGGCGGGTCCTCCACCAAGGTGTCCCGCGAGCACACCGTGGCCGAGGTCGCCCCGGGGCTGTGGTCGATCGCCGGCGGCAAGCTGACGACCTATCGCGTCATGGCCGAGGACGCCGTCGACGTCGCGCTGGGCGAGGAGGCGGCCGAGGCCAACCCGTCCGTCACCGAGCACACGCCGCTGGTCGGCGCGGCCGGGTTCGACGCCTACCGCCACCAGGCGCCGCGCATCGCCGCCGCCTACGGGTGGAGCGCCGAGCAGGTCGAGCACCTGCTGTCCCGCTACGGCGCAGAGCTCCCGGCCCTGCTGGCCCTCGTCGACGCCGACGCCTCCCTGGGGGAGCCGCTCACGACCGCGCCCGCCTACCTGCGGGTGGAGGCGGCGTTCGCCGTCACCCACGAGGGCGCCCTGCACCTCGAGGACATCCTCATGCACCGCATCCGGCTGCACTACGAGACCCGCGACCGGGGCGTCAGCGCTCTCGAAGAGATCGGCTCGATCGCCGCACCGCTGCTCGGCTGGGATGAGGACGACCTCGCGCGGGAGCAGGCGGCCTACCGCACCCGCGTGGCGGGCGAGGCCGCGGCGGAGCAGGAGCGGACCGACGCCGCCGCCTCCGCGGCCCGCGCCCAGGTCACCGGCGAGGCGCTGCCGGCCTCGTCCTGAGCGACCCGCTCGGCCTGACCGACCCGCTCGACCGCTAGAACAACCCACCCCCCGGGCGCCATCACCGTCCCGGCCGGGGCGACTGCAGGACAACGACGTTCACCAAGGAGTCACCCATGCCCATCTCGCTCACCGCTGCCCTCTCCGAGATGGCGATCGCCGCACCCCCCACCGAGCCCGTGCCGCTCGGTACGGTCTTCGCCCACGAGCTGCTGGGGACGATGATCCTCATCGTGCTCGGCGCGGGGGTGGTTGCCAACGCCCTGCTGCCCGACTCCAAGGGCAAGGGCGGCGGCAACCTGATGATCAACGTCGGGTGGGGCATCGGCGTGATGGCCGGCGTCTACGTCGCCTTCAAGTCGGGCGGGCACCTCAACCCCGCGGTGACCCTCGGCCTGTGGGCCAACGGCGCCGACTTCGCCCCCGGCGTCCCGGCCGGCGCCACGACCGCGCTCGTCTACATCGCCGCGCAGGTCCTCGGGGCCTTCCTCGGCGCGGTCCTGGCCTGGCTGGCCTATCGCGACCACTTCGACCGGGAGGCCCCCGCCGGCGACAAGCTCGCGATCTTCTCGACCGGCCCGGCCATCCGCAGCTATGGCAACAACCTGATCACCGAGGTCATCGCGACCTTCGTGCTCGTCTTCGTCATCGTCACCTTCGGGCAGAACCCCGCCCAGCTCGGTCCGCTGCCCGTCACCCTGCTGGTCATCGGCATCGGCGCGAGCCTCGGCGGGCCCACCGGCTACGCCATCAACCCCGCCCGCGACCTCGGCCCCCGCATCGCCCACGCCCTGCTCCCGATCAAGGGCAAGGGTGGCAGCGACTGGGCCTATGCCTGGGTCCCTATCCTCGGACCCGTGCTCGGCGGCGTCCTCGCCGGTGTCGCCGCCACGGCGTTCGTCGGCTGATCGACATACAGTCAACCCAACTCACAAGGACGTGAAGGACAACTCATGAGCCCCAACACCCAAAAGTACGTCATGGCGATCGACCAGGGCACGACCAGCTCGCGCGCCATCCTCTTCGACCACTCGGGCCAGATCGTGAGCACCGGCCAGCTCGAGCACGAGCAGATCTTCCCCCGGGCCGGGTGGGTGGAGCACGACCCCAAGGAGATCTGGCGCAACGTCCGGCAGGCCGTGGCCCAGTGCCTCGCCGCCTCCAAGGACATCAACAGCAGCAACATCGCCGCCGTCGGCATCACCAACCAGCGCGAGACGGCGGTCGTGTGGGACAAGACCACCGGCGAGCCCGTCTACAACGCGATCGTCTGGCAGGACACCCGCACCGACAAGATCTGCGACGAGCTCGCCCAGGGCGACGACGACCGCTTCAAGGAGCGGTGCGGCCTGCCGCTGGCGACCTACTTCGCGGGGCCCAAGGTCAGGTGGATCCTCGACAACGTCGACGGCGCCCGTGACAAGGCCGAGCGCGGCGACCTGCTGCTCGGCACCACCGACTCCTGGGTGGTGTGGAACATGACCGGCGGCGTCGAGGGCGGCATCCACGTCACCGACGTCACCAACGCCAGCCGCACGATGCTGATGAACCTCGACACCCTCGACTGGAACGAGGACATCTGCGCCGAGATGGGCATCCCCATGTCGATGCTCCCCGAGATCAAGAGCTCCTCGGAGGTCTACGGCGAGGGTCGCGAGGGCGGCTTCCTCGTCGGCGTGCCGATCGCCGGCATCCTCGGGGACCAGCAGGCGGCGACCTTCGGGCAGGCGTGCTTCGAGCGCGGCATGGCCAAGAACACCTACGGCACCGGCTGCTTCATGCTCATGAACACCGGCGAGGAGGTCATCCACTCGCGCAACGGCCTGCTGACCACCGTCTGCTACAAGATCGGCGACAACAAGCCCGTCTACGCCCTCGAGGGGTCGATCGCCGTGGCCGGCTCGCTCGTGCAGTGGGTCCGTGACAACCTCGGGCTGATCAAGGATGCCGCCGAGATCGAGACGCTCGCCACCACCGTCGACGACAACGGCGGCGCGTACTTCGTCCCGGCGTTCTCGGGGCTGTTCGCGCCGTACTGGAAGGACGACGCCCGCGGCG
This sequence comes from Arsenicicoccus sp. UBA2120, assembly GCF_002330965.1. Classification (NCBI taxonomy): domain Bacteria; kingdom Bacillati; phylum Actinomycetota; class Actinomycetes; order Micrococcales; family Intrasporangiaceae; genus Arsenicicoccus; species Arsenicicoccus sp. UBA2120. The sequence goes on along the minus strand of NZ_DCYC01000081.1, from coordinate 510 downwards.
CCCTCGTGGGCCTGACGCGCTACGTCAACAAGGGGCACATCGCCCGCGCCGTGATCGAGTCCACGGCGTTCCAGACCCGTGAGGTCGCCGAGGCGATGGCTGCCGACGCCAAAGACGCCGACATCGAGCTCACCGAGCTCAAGGTCGATGGCGGGATGACGGCCAACGAGACCCTCATGCAGTTCCAGGCCGACCAGCTCGGCGTGGCCGTCGTCCGGCCGCAGGTGTCGGAGACGACTGCCCTCGGTGCGGCCTACGCGGCCGGGATCGCCGTGGGCTACTGGGACGGCGAGCAGGACGTCATCGACAACTGGGCCGAGGACGTGCGGTGGGAGCCCCAGGTCGACGAGGACGAGCGCGAGCGCACCTATCGCCTGTGGAAGAAGGCCGTGACCCGGACCTTCGACTGGGTCGACGACGACGTGCGCTGACCGAGCGTCTCGCGATCCGGCTCCGGCCGTATGCCGGGAGGGCCCCACCCCACGAGGCGGTGGGGCCCTCCCGGCATAC
>NZ_DCYC01000071.1:12403-17527 GCF_002330965.1 Arsenicicoccus sp. UBA2120 | reverse complement strand
GCCCGTGTAGAACGGGTGCGAGGCGCTGGAGACGTCGACGTTGATCACCGGGTAGGTGTTGCCGTCCTCCCACTCGATCGTGTCGTTGCTCGTGGCGGTCGAGCGCGTGAGGAAGGCGAAGTCGGCCGTCGGGTCCCGGAACACCACGGGGTGGTAGTCCGGCTGGATGCCCGGCTTCACCTCTCGCCCTTAGCGGCGGCCTTGAGCGTGGAGCCGGGCGTGAGCTTCACCGACGGCTGCGCCGGGATCTCGATCGCCTCGCCGGTGCGCGGGTTGCGGCCCGTGCGGGCGGCGCGCTCGACGCGCTCGAGGGTGAGCAGCCCCGCGATCGGCAGCTTGCTGCCGTCGGCGGCGCACTCGCGCATCAGGTCGCCGAGGGCGTCGAGGACGCCGTTGACGTCGTTGGGCGTGGTGGCGGTGCGCTTGCTGATCTCGTAGACGAGCTCGCTGCGGTTCATGGAACGGTCCTTTCGGAAGGGGATCGGGCTGGTGGGTTACCAGCTGGACTTGGTGACGCCGGGCAGCTCGCCGGCGTGGGCCATCTCGCGCAGGCGGATCCGCGACAGGCCGAACGCCCGGTAGACCGAGCGCGGGCGACCGTCCACGACGTCGCGGTTGCGCAGGCGCGTGGCGCTCGCGTCCCGGGGCATCCGCTGCAGCCGCAGCTGGGCGGCGGCCTTGCTCATCGCGTCGGCGGTGGGGTCGGCGATGACGCGCTTGAGGGCGCGACGCTCCTCCGCGTAGCGGGCGACGACCTCACGACGCTGCTGGTCGCGGGCGATCTTGGACTTCTTGGCCATCAGCGCTCCTCCTTGAACTCGACGTGCCGGCGCACGACGGGGTCGTACTTGCGGATCACGAGCCGGTCGGGGTCGTTCCGGCGGTTCTTGCGCGTGATGTACGTGTAGCCCGTGCCCGCCGTGGAGCGGAGCTTGATCTTGGGCCGCACGTCGGTGGACCTGGCCATGAGGTGGCCTCCTTCGTCTGTCCGATAAGAATGATTACCATAACTGATAGGTTGAGCGCTCTGTTCCCACGCCGAGGAGGCACCTGATGGCAGTCCCCAAGCGCAAGATGTCGCGCTCCAACACCCGGTCCCGCCGCGCCAACTGGAAGGCCGAGCCCGTCGACCTCGTGCCCGTGTCGGTCGGTGGCCGCACGGTGCGCGTGCCCCGACGGCTCGTGCGTGCGGTCCAGCGTGGGCTGGTCGACTCGAGCCGCTACGAGGCCTGAGGCCTCCGTCGGGTCGGGGCGGAGCGTCTGCGGGGTGGATCGGGCACCGAGATCGGCGCTCGATCCACCCCGCGGCCATCTCTGCGGCCATCTCTGCGGCCATGTGGGACGACGCGGGTATGGCGCCCCTGCGGCGCCGCGCGCTCCAACGAGCAGGCGCCGTCAGGGCCGTCCGGGCGGTCAGAGCCGCTCGCCGCGAGCCTGCATCCGCACGATCGCGGCGTCGATCCCGATGCGGTCGATCGTCTTGATGGCGCGCGTCGACAGCCGCAGGGTCACCGTGCGGCCGAGGCTGGGCGCCCAGTAGGTCCGGCGCTGGATGTTGGGGTCGAAGCGGCGGCTCGTGCGGCGGTGCGAGTGGCTGATGGTGTTGCCGAAGCGCGGCGCGGTGCCGGTCAGCTGGCAGTGGTTGGACATGAGTTCCTTCCTTCGGGTTCGTCTGGCTTTAGTAATAACGATTCTCATTACGCTACCAGCCGCCGGTGCCGGTCCATCGCGATGGGCGAGGCGGCACCGGCATACGAAGGAGATCCGATGCCCGCTCCCGACCCAGCCGCGATGCACCGTCCCGGCACCACCGACGTGCTCGTCGTCGCCGGCCTCGACGCCACCGACCAGGCCGTCGCGGCGATGGGCCTGCAGTGCGACCTCCCGGACGCAGCCGTGGTGCGCCTCGTCGTGGACGCCGCCGCGGGCCAGGTGCGCTGGGCCGTCAGCGACCTCACGGGCACGGTCGAGGAGGACGGGCAGGACGTCGAGCATCCCTGCCTGTCGTGCGCCATGCGCGAGGCGATCCTCCCGACCCTGGTCCGCCTCGCCGGGACCGGCCGCTGGGGCACGCTCGTCGTCTCGCTGCCGCCGTCCGCCGAGCCCCTGCCCATCGCCCTCGGGCTGGCCCGGGCCCACCTCGCGGACGGGCGCCGCGTCGCCGACCTGCTGACCCTGCGGTCGGTGATCACGGTCGTGAGCTGCGACGACGTGTGCGGCGGGGTCTTCGACGACCCGCTGCTCGAGGAGCTCGGACTCGCGATGGTCGAGGACGACCGCCGCAGCTATGGCGAGGTGCTGGTCAACCAGATCGAGCTCGCCGACGCCGTCGTCGTCGTGCAGGACACGCTCGACGAGTCGGACTCCGCCCTGCTGGACCACCTGCGGCGGCCGGACAGCCGCGTCTACCTCGGCCTGTCGAGCTTCTCGGCAGGGGCGCAGCTGAGCGCGCGCGGCTTCGACGTGCAGGTGGCGCAGGGCTTCGTCGACCCGCGGCGCCGCCGACCGACCGGCGCGGAGCCGGCCGGTGGGCTGCAGACCCTGCGGCTGCGGACCTGGCGCCCCTTCCACCCCGGACGCCTGCAGCAGCGCCTCGAGGACCTCGGGTCCGGCGAGCTGCGCGGCCGCGGCGCGTTCTGGCTGCCCGGGCGGCCCGGCACCGCGATCGCGTGGGAGGCCAGCGGCGGTCAGCTGTCCATCGGCTCGATCGGCGGGTGGGACGACGCAGACCGTATGACGAACCTCGTGGTCACCACCGACGACGAGACGGCAGTCGTCGTGAGGGAGGCGTTCGAGGCCGCCGTCATGACCGACGCCGAGGTGCTCACGGCGCGCGACCGCTGGCTCGGGCGACGCGACGGCTTCGAGGAGTGGCTCGGCGAGGAGGGCGCCTCCGACGTGGCCTGACCGCGGCGCGTGGCCGGTCGCCGCGAGCGAGCTTGCCCCGGCATACGGTCCGTGCGAGCCTGGATGGAGGCTCCACGAGCGGGCCCCGGACGAGGGAGCCGTACCCGGTCACGCGACGAGACGGCCACGAGGAGTGACCATGTCGTGGATCGTGCTGGTGCTGTCAGGTGTGCTGGAGGCGGTGTGGGCCACGGCCCTCAGCCGCAGCGAGGGATTCAGCCGGCTCGGGCCGAGCGTGGTGTTCGTGGTGGCCTGCGCGCTCAGCATGGCGGGGCTGGCCTACGCGCTGCGTGACCTGCCGGTGGGCACGGCCTATGCCGTGTGGGTGGGCATCGGCGCCGTGACGACCGTCGCCTGGGCGATGGCGACCGGCGCCGAGCCGATCTCGCTGGTCAAGGTCCTGCTGCTGCTCGGGATCATCGGCTGCGTTGCAGGGCTCAAGCTGCTGCACTGAGCCGCGGCGGCTCCTCGCCGCACCTGAGAGGCCGCCACCGCGCGCGAGGGGTCACCGTCTCGCGTTGCTGTGCCCGTCAGTGCTTCGCGCAGGTCCCGAAGACCTCGAGCGTGTGCGACACGTCGCGGAAGCCGTGCTCGGCGGCCACCGTGTCGGCCCACGACTCCACCGCAGGGCCCTCGATCTCGACGGTGCGGCCGCACTCCCGGCATACGAGGTGGTGGTGGTGGTCGTCGCTCGCGCACAGGCGGTAGCGCGCCTCACCGTCGTCGACGCGGAGCATGTCCACGCGCTCGTCCTCGGCCATGGCGTTGAGCGTGCGATAGACGGTGGCGAGGCCGACCGTGTCGCCCTGCTCGCGCAGCCGGGCGTGCAGGGCCTGGGCCGAGATGAAGTCGTCGGTCTCACGCAGGACCTGCTCGACGGCGCGGCGCTGCTTGGTGGCTCGGCGCTCGGTGTCCGGCATCGTGGATCAGCTCCTGCTGGTCGGCCGCCCGGCGACGACGTCGTCGGCGGTGGGGTGCCGGTCGTCCTCGCGGTGGTCGTGGTGCTCGTCGTAGTGGTCCCCGTGCGGGGCGTGCAGATGTCCATCATGCAGGTAGTCGACGTGATCGCCGTGCTCGACCTGCTGGTGCCCGCAGCCGGGCCCGTGCTCGTGGGCGTGCATCTCGGCATAGCGGTGATGGCGTGCGGCGACGGCGTGGGCGAGGGCTGCCGCCACGCTCAGGACGATGAACACCGCGAGGACGAGCAGCACGATCGTGCCGCCCGAGGGCGTGTCGAGCTGGTAGGACAGGGCGACGCCGCCGGTGGCGCACAGGACGCCGATGACGATGGCGACGAGCCGCATCGAGCGGAAGGACCGCGAGACCTGCTGGGCGGCCGCGTTGGGCAGGATCATCAGGGCGCTGATGAGCAGCAGCCCGACGACGCGCATCGACACGACGACGGTGACGGCGGTCATGACGGCGAGCACGATGTTGAGCCCGAGGACCGGCAGCCCCGCCGCGCGGGACCACTCCTCGTCGTTGGCGACGGCGAACAGCCGTGGCCGAAGCACCCAGGTGGTGACCATGACGACGAGGGCGAGGACGGCAAAGACCACGAGGTCGTCGCGGCTGGTCGTGGTGATCGCGCCGAAGAGGTAGGACGTCAGGTTGGCGCCCGTCCCCGTCGCCCGCGACATCAGCACGACACCGAGCGCGATCCCGCCGTAGAACATGACGGCGAGGGCCACGTCCCCGCTGGCGCGGCCGTAGCGCTGGATGAGCTCGATCACGACGGCGCAGACCACCGCGGCGACGAGTGCCGTGAGGACCGGCTGGTTGCCGGTGAGGAGGCCGATGGAGACGCCGGCGAGCGCCACGTGCCCCATGCCGTCGCCGATCAGGGACAGCCGGCGCTGCACGAGGAAGGTCCCGACCATCGGCGCGGCGGCACCCACGAGCAGCGCGGCGATCAGGGCGCGCCGCATGAACTCGAAGCTCCACAGCTCGGACAGGTCAAGCACCGTGGGTCTCCTTGCTCGGCGCGGGGGCGCCTGCGCCGGCGCTCCTTGGCCGTATGCCGGACGCCCCGACGCCGGCGGGGTCGACCCAGCGGGCGGGTGGCAGGTCGTGCCCGTCGTCGTCGTGATGGTGGTGGTGATCGCCGAGGGAGAGGGGATCGGCGCGGCTGGCCCGCTCGAACTCCGCCACGGTCCCGTCGAAGGTGATCCGGCCGGCCGACATGTGCACGATGCGGTCCAGGACCGGGGTGAGGGC
>NZ_DCYC01000071.1:0-12159 GCF_002330965.1 Arsenicicoccus sp. UBA2120 | reverse complement strand
CGCTGGTTGGCGACGTCGACGCCGGCGGTGGGCTCGTCCATCACGAGGGCGTCCGGCTCGCCGGCGAGGGCGCGGGCGATGAGCACGCGCCGTTGCTGGCCGCCTGACAGCGTCGAGACGTCCTGGCGGGCCTGGTCCGTCATACCGACGACGTCGAGGGCCGAGGCCATGATCTGGTGGTCGCGCGCCCCGAGCCGGGCCAGGAGGCCCTGGTGCGGCAGGCGCCCGGTGGCGACGACCTCGCGGACCGTCGCCGAGACCGAGCCGGACAGGGTGTGGCGCTGGGGCACGTAGCCGATGCGATAGCGCTGGCGGAAGCGCGCGAGCGGGGTGCCGAACAGCTCGACCTCGCCGCCCAGGTGGTCGTTGAGCCCGAGCAGGCCCTTGACCAGCGTGGACTTGCCGCACCCGTTGGGTCCGAGGAGGGCCAGCGCCTCGCCGGGCGCCACCGTGAGGTCGGCCCCGGAGACGACGGCGCGGTCGGCGTACCCGAAGGACGCCGACCGGAGCCTGATGACGGGAGCGTCAGGCGCGCTGACGCGGGCGGAGGTCACGGACAGCTCTGGCCCTTCTTGAGCGTGGCGAGGTTGGCCTTCATGACGCCAACGTAGTCCTTGGCGGCGGAGGAGTCCGTGATGCCCTCGATCGGGTCCAGCACCGCCGTCTGCGCGCCGGTCTCCTTGGCGACCGTCTGGGCGATCGCCGGGCTGACCAGCGTCTCGGCATAGATGGTGGTGACCTTGTGCGACTTGGCGTACTTCGCGATCTCGGCGAGCTTGGCGGGCTCGGGCTCCTCCTCGGGGGACAGCCCCGAGATGGCGACCTGCTGCAGCCCGTAGCGGTCCGCGAGGTAGCCGAACGCCGCGTGGCTGGTCACGATCGTCGTGTTGGTGCAGCCCTTGAGGCCGGCCGCGAGCTCGGAGTCCAGGGCGGTGAGCCGGCCGGTGAAGGCCTTGAGGTTGGCGTCGTAGTCCGCGGCGTGGGCGGGGTCGGCCTGCTTGAGGCGGTCGGCGATGGCCTGGGAGACCTTGGCGTAGCGCTGCGGGTCCAGCCAGAAGTGCGGATCCTTGGCGCCCTTGCCGTGGCTGTGCCCCGCGTGCTCCTCGGCGGACTCCGTCGAGTGGTCGTGCCCGTCCTCGCCGATCGTCTCGCCGTGCGTGAGCGAGAGGTTGGCGGCCGTCGCGACGTCGAGCGCCTTGTCCGGCTTGGTGTCGGCGACCGCGGTGTCGACGGCCGACTGCAGCCCCTTCTCGTAGATCGCGAGGTCCGCCTGGGACAGGGTGGCCACGTCCTTGGGCGTCAGCTCGAGGTCGTGCGGCTCCGAGCCGGGCTTGGTGAGGTTGGTGACCTGCACGTGCTGGCCACCGATCTGCTCGGCGGCGTGCTGCAGGGGATAGAAGCTGGCGACGACGCCGAGCTTGCCGTCCTTGCCGCCCTGGCTCGCTGCGCCGCCGGTGCTGGAGCCGCCGTCACCCGATCCGCAGGCGGTGAGGGCGAGCAGGGTGAGGGCTGCAGGGGCGGCGAGCAGACGGCGGTTCATGCTCTCCAGGGTCGGCCTAATGGAAATCATTGTCAAACTGGCTCCGCCCGCTAGTCCGGGCGATGGGCGTGGGCGGCGCGTCGTGAGCTCGGAGCTCAGTTCGGGTCGTCAGGAGGCCGTGGGCGGGGCTTCTGCCGGCACATTCCGAGCTCGGAGCTCAGTTCGGGTCGCCGGGAGGGCATGTATGGCGACGTGGGCGGCACGTTGTGAGCTCGGAGCTCAGTTCGGGCCGCCTGGGGATAACGTGACGGGTCCCCGCCCCGCTTGTGGATGGCAGACGCCACCACGCTCGAACCGTCTCAAACTGGGTCCATGGCACCCAAACGCCCTCTCCCGCCGCAGCTGAGCGCCCGCGTCTTCTTCACCGTTCGGCGCGCTCGCGAGCTGGGGGTCACTCGCGCGACGATGGCCGATCTCGCCCGCCCGCACCGCTCGGTGCTCGGCACCCGCATGCCGCTCACGGTCCTCGAGGACGCCCAGGCCGCATCCCTCGTGCTGCCGGCGGGATGCGTCTTCACCCACTGAACGGGTATCTGGCTCCGCGGGCTGGTGGTGGGGCGTCGGTGGATGCCCGAGCACCGACCGCCGCTCGACGTGGGCGTCCACGGCCGGACCCCACCACGGCTGGCCACCGTGACCGGTCATCGGCTGCTCGCGCCGGACCTCCCGACGATCGTGCTGCCGGGCCTCGCGATCCCCGTCCTCGACGACGCGCACCTGTTCCGGCAGGTGGCGGGCGATCTCAGCGTCGCGGATCGCGTCGTGCTCGGGGACCTCATGGTTGCGTGGAGGTCAGGCCGAGGTGACGACTACTTCGACGAGGCGCTGGCGATCCGGTCCTGCGGGGTCGTTGCGGCCCGCGCGGCGAGCCGTCAGGTGCGTCCCGGCACGAACTCGGTGATGGAGTCGAGGGTGCGGCAGGACTTCGTGCGCGAGGGGTTACCGGCACCCGAGCTCAACGCCCAGATCCTCGACGATCGCGGAGCGCTGGTCGGCTACGCGGACTTCCTCTGGCGCCGCGCCAGGGTCGTCGTCGAGTACAACGGTGCCCACCACTACCGCACCGACGAGCAGCGGCTCCAGGACGAAGCGCGTCGCAACCGCATGGAGCGCCTCGGCTACCTCGTCATCCTCATCAACAAGGTCGACTACTACGACCATCACGCCGAGACGATGGCTGCGGTCCGGGCGGCGCTGGTGGTGCGGGGCGCTCTCGCCGCCTGATCCGAGCTGAGCTGGGAGCTCCCTCTGGGTCGTCTGGGAGGGCTGGGATGGGGCTTGGGCGGCGCAAAGCGAGCTGCGGGCTCAGTTCGGGTCGTCTACGGGGGTCGTGGGGCGGTGTGGGCGGCGCGAAGTGAGCTGGGGACTCAGTTCGGGTCGTCTGGGAGGGCTGGCCGGGGGCTTGGGCGGCGCGAAGTGAGCTGGGAGCTCAGTTTGGGTCGGGGGCCGTATGCCGGGGGACCGGCGTCACGCGGCGCGCACTCCCTGGTCCTCGACGGGGGGCTCGGCCAGGCTGGGGACGTGCCGCAGCCACAGCGAGAGGACCAGCGCCAGGAGCAGGAGCGCACCGGTGAACCCGACGACCAGGGGCCAGCCGCCGCGGCTCCAGGCCGTGCCGACGACCGTGCCGCAGACGGACGACCCGAGGTAGTACGCGAACATGTAGAGCGAGGTGGCCTGGGCGGTGCCGCGACCGACATACGTGGCGCGGGCGGCGACCCAGCCCGAGGCCACCCCGTGGGCGGCGAAGAAGCCGGCGGTCAGCACCGCGAGCCCGCCCACGACCGCCCACAGCGACCCGCCGAGGGTGACCAGCAGGCCGAGCAGGACGATCGCGAGCGCCACGGGGACGACTACTCGCACGCCGTGACGGTCCGCGAGGCGCCCGGCCCGCTCGGAGCTCACCGACCCGAGGGCATAGACGACGAACACCAGCCCGGCGACGGCGAGGCTCAGGTGGTAGGGCGCGGCGGCGAGCCGGAACCCCATGGCGTTGAACACCGACACGAAGGCCCCCATCGCGCAGAACGCGATGCCGTAGAGCGCGAGCAGGGCGGGGTCGGTGAGCATCCGGCGGTTCATGGCGACGAGCTCGCGCAGCGACAGCCGCGCCGGGGCGAAGCGTCGCGAGCCAGGCAGCACCGCGCGCACCGCCACCGCGCACAGCAGGCCCAGGCCCCCGATCGAGCCGATGGACCAGTGCCAGCCGAGCAGGTCGGCGACACCGCCGGTGAGCAGGCGACCGAGCATGCCGCCGAGGGCCGTGCCGCCGATGTAGAGCCCGGTCGCCCGCGCCGTCGCCGAGGGATGCACCTCCTCGCGCAGGTAGGCGACCGCCACTGCCGGCAGCCCTGCCACCGCCAGGCCGAGCAGCGTCCGCAGGACCAGCAGGACCGTCCACGACGGCGATAGCGCCGTGAGGATCGTGACCACCGACGACGCGAAGAGCGACACATGCATGACCCGCGTGCGCCCGAGCACCTCCGAGGAAGGGCCCACGACGAGCAGGGCCAGGCCCAGGGCGAAGGTCGTGGTCGACACCGACAGGGCGGACTGCGCCGGCGTCAGCGCGAAGGCCCGCGACAGCTCGGGCAACAACGGCTGGGTGGTGTAGATCATCGCGAAGGTCGCGAGCCCGGCGAGGAACAGCGCCCACGAGATGCGGCGGTACTCCGGGGACCCCGGCCGGTGTCCCCCGGCCGTTGGGGGTGGCGGCGGGGCGGCATACGGCTGGGGCACCCGACCACCGTATGCCGGACCCGCCCCCCGGCCTGCCCACCCCGACGACCGCGGCACAGGCATCCCCAACGCCGAGTGGTCACCTCCCGACGTCGGGAAGTGACCACTCGGCGGTGACCTGTTGCGGAAGAGGCGAGGGTCAGGTGCGGCTCAGCGCTGGATCGCTCAGCACTGGATTCCTCGGTGCTGGATCACTCAGTGCTGGATCGCTCAGTGCTGGATCGCGCCCGCCGTGCCGTGGCCGGACAGGGACCGGACCTCCATCTCGGCGTACTTCTCGGGGTTGGGCTTCTCCTTGTCGGTGATCGAGCCCAGCCAGCCGAGCAGGAAGCCCAGCGGGATCGAGATGATGCCCGGGTTGTCCAGCGGGAACCAGTGGAAGTCGATGGAGGCGTTGGTGATCATCGACAGGCTCTTGCCGGTCGCGTCGACCTTGCCGGACACCACGGGGCTGAACAGGATGAGCAGCATCGCCGACCCGAGCCCGCCGTAGATCGACCAGAGCGCTCCTCGGGTCGTGAACTTCGACCAGAACAACGAGTAGAGGATCGTCGGTAGGTTGGCGCTCGCGGCGACCGCGAACGCCAGGGCGACGAGGAAGGCGATGTTCTGCCCGTTCGCGAGGATGCCGCCGACGATCGCGACGACACCACCGGCGATGGCGGCGCGGCGGGCGACCTTGACCTCCTGCTCCTGGGTGGCCTTCCCCTCCTTGATCACCATGTTGTAGATGTCGTGCGCGAAGGTCGCCGAGGTGGTGATGGTCAGGCCGGCGACCACGGCGAGGATCGTGGCGAACGCGATCGCCGAGATGATGCCGAGGAAGACGGACCCGCCGAGGTGGAAGGCCAGCAGCGGTGCCGCGGAGTTCTCCTTGCCGGGGGCGGCCACGATGGCGCCGGGGCCGACCAGGCCGGCCGCGCCGAAGCCGATGACCAGGGTGAAGAGATAGAACAGGCCGATCAGCCAGATCGCCCACTCGACCGACTTGCGCGCCTCCTTGGACGTGGGGACGGTGTAGAACCGCATCAGCACGTGGGGGAGCCCGGCGGTGCCGAGCACGAGGGCCATCGACAGCGAGATGAAGTCGATCTTGGTCGTCGTGGTCTTGCCGTACTTCAGGCCGGGGTTGAGGAGCTTCTCGCCGACCTTGGGTGACTCGTCGACGGCCTTCTGCATCACGGCGGACAGGTTGAAGCCGAACTTGCCGAGCACCCAGACGGTGATGACCGCGGCGCCGGCGATCAGCAGGCAGGCCTTGATGATCTGCACCCAGGTGGTGCCCTTCATCCCGCCGATGAGGACGTAGGTGATCATCAGGATGCCGACGATGACGATGACGATCGCCTGCCCGGCCCAGGACTTGACGCCGAGCAGCAGCGACACGAGGCCGCCCGCGCCGGCCATCTGGGCGAGCAGGTAGAAGAACGAGACGGCGAGCGTCGAGGTCGCGGCGGCCATCCGGACGGGACGCTGGCGCAGCCGGAAGCTCAGCACGTCGGCCATGGTGAAGCGGCCGGTGTTGCGCAGCAGCTCGGCGACGAGCAGCAGGGCCACGAGCCAGGCGACGAGGAAGCCGATGGAGTAGAGGAAGCCGTCGTAGCCGGCGACGGCGATGGCGCCCGCGATGCCGAGGAAGCTTGCCGCCGAGAGGTAGTCGCCGGCGATGGCGATGCCGTTCTGACGGCCGGAGAAGGCCGCGCCACCCGTGTAGTACTCGCCGGCCGTCTTCTTCTTGCCCGTCGACACCTTGATGACGACGGCCAGGGTCACGACCACGAACACGGCGAAGATCGCGATGTTGAGGATGGGCGAGCCGACGGACGTGGCCGCGGCGCTGATCATCGTGCTGCTCATCAGGCGTCCAGCCCCTTCTCCTCGACCATCTGGTGGACCCGCTCGGCCCGGGGGTCGAAGACGCGGTCGGCCCAGCGCACGTAGACGATGGTGATCGCGAACGTCGTGACGAACTGCAGGAAGCCGAAGATCAGGCCGACGTTGATGTTGCCGAGCACCTTGATGCTCATGAACGCCGGGAAGAACGCGGCGCAGATGACGTAGAGGAAGTACCAGGCGAGGAACGCCCCGGCCATCGGGAAGACGAAGGACCGCAGCCGCGAGCGCAGCTCCTGGAACTCGGGCGACCGTTGGACGTCGCTGTAGGCGGCGCTGTAGTCGCGGGTGGGCTTGGTCGCGCTCACGCGGTGCCTCCTGCGGGGGTGGGGAGTCGGCACGTCGTCGTGCCGATCGTTACTGTGCGCCCGGTCACCGGTCACGGACGAGAGCCACACGATCACGACGGGTCGAGCGGTCGGTGAGGCTCGGTGAGCGGTCCCGACCAGGTCGTATGCCGAGACGCCCGCCCGTCAGCGGGCTGCGGTCCGGCGCGAGGACCGGTCGAGGCGCACGTCCTCGGGGGTGTGCAGCCGCACCATCGTGCGGGAGGTCCCGCGCGGGATGCTGCCCGGCGTGAGCAGCGACACGAACACGGCGACGAGGAAGGCGGCGGGGGCGGTCCAGGCGGCGGGGGCCGCGGTGAGCGCACCGGCCCAGCCCTCCGTGACCCGGCCGGTGAGGCTGAGCAGCGAGGCCGTGGCCGCGAGGACGGCGCCGACGCCGACGGAGGCGAGGGTGCCGGCGCGCGACAGTCGTGGCCACCACACGCCGAGCACCAGCAGCGGCGCGAAGGTCGAGGCGGTGAGGGCGAAGACCAGGCCCACGAGGGTGCCGACGCCGACGTGCGGGAGCAGGTGGGCGACGGCGAGGGGGACGAGCACGGCGACGGCCACGGACAGGCGGAAGCTGTGCAGCCGGTCGGCGTCACCGCCGGTGGCGCGCAGGAGGGCGGGCCCGACCAGGTCCTGGTCGACGACGCCGGCCACCGCCACGACCAGGCCGCTCGCGGTGGACAGGAAGGTGACGAAGGCGCCGGCCGCGATGAGGGTGGTGAGGGTGTCGCCGACACCGCCCGGGATGGCGCTCGTGGGGAGCCGCAGCATGACGGTGTCGGTGGAGGCGCCGGCCGGCAGGGACGGGACGTAGACGCGGCCGAGGATCCCGTAGATCGGCAGGGCGAGGTAGAACGCGGCGATGAGGCCGATCACCGTGACGGTCGTCCGCCTGGCGGCGCGGCCGTCGCGGATCGTGTAGTAGCGCACGACGACGTGGGGGAGGGCCATCGTCCCGAGCGCCTGCCCCAGCAGGGTCGACCAGACGGTGTAGAGGGGGTGGTCCTGTCCGGCATACCCGCTGAGCGGCTCGGACCAGGACTCGAGCTGGTCGGGCGGCAGGGCCGGGCCGGGGGAGCCCGAGCGGACCCACACGACGACCAGGACCAGGGCGGGCAGCCACAGCGCGGCGAGCTTCATCCAGTAGTGCCAGGACTGCACCAGGGTGATCGTGCGCATGCCGCCCGCGCTCACCACGGTGAGGACCACGGTGCCGACGAGGACCCCGCCGAGCCAGGCCGGGGCGCCGGTGAGGAAGCGCAGGGTCAGGTCGGCGGCCTGCAGCTGCACGAGCAGGTAGACCCAGCCGATGGCCACGACCAGCAGGGACACCACGCGGCGCACGCGGCGGCTCTCGAGGCGGTCCTCGGCGAAGTCGGGGAGCGTGTAGGCCCCCGAGCGGCGCAGCGGAGCCGCGATGAGCACGAGCAGCATGAGATAGCCGACCGTGTAGCCGACGGGCAGCCACAGCCGGTCGGCGCCGTCGGACCACATGAGCCCGGCGAGGCCGAGGAAGCTCGCGGCGGAGAGGTACTCGCCGGTGATGGCGGCGGCGTTGCGGCGCGGCGAGATGGCGCGCGAGGCGACGTAGAAGTCGCTCGTGGTGCGGCTGGAGCGAGCCCCGAGCAGGCCGAGCCCGAGCGTCAGGAGACAGACCGTCGCCACGGCGACGATGCCGTATGCCGGCTGCAGGGCCGCCGTCATGGCGCGCCGCCGGTCGGCCCGCTGCCGTCACGGCCGTCGTCTTGAGAAGCGCCGCCACGGCCCGCTCCGTCACGGCCCGCTCCGTCACGGCCCGTTCCGCCACGGTCCGGGAGGTCGTCACCGGCGACGGTGCGGGCGAAGTCGCGCTCGACCCGCTCGACGGCTCGGGCGTAGGCCCGGCCGAGCAGCCACAGGGCGGGATAGATCACGACGCCGACCAGCAGCCAGGCCACCGTCACGCCGGGTCCGAGCCGCAGGCCCGCCGCCCCTGGGACGAGGGCGAAGGCCAGGGGCAGGCCGACGAGCAGCGTGACGAGGGACGCCAGGGCGGCGGCGACCAGGCGGCGCAGCCCGCGCAGGTAGGTCCGCATGTAGACCTGCCCGAGGCCGGTGTCCTCGTCGATCTCCCGGGTGCTGGGGCGGACCGCGGCGCTGCGGCGGGCCGCGTCGCGGCGGGGGGGGGGGGGGGGGGCCCCCCGGGGGGGGGGGGGGGGGCCCCCCGCCGGGGTTTCCCCCCGGGGGGCCCCCCCCCCCCGCCCGGGGCGGGGGGGGGGGGGGGNNGACCTGCCCGAGGCCGGTGTCCTCGTCGATCTCCCGGGTGCTGGGGCGGACCGCGGCGCTGCGGCGGGCCGCGTCGCGGCGGGGCGAGGTGATGCGCACCCGCGGCGGTGTCGGGCTGGTCACGCCGTCGGGTTCTCCCGTCGGCGGGCCTCGCCCGGCCGGCCGAGACGGTCGCGCAGGGCGCGGGTGTGGCGGCGCGAGACCTGCAGCTCGAGGGGTCCGAGCAGGACGGAGCAGTGGCCCTTGTCGGTGCGGACCTGCGTGACGTGCCGCAGCGACACGAGCGTGCTGCGGTGGATCCGGGCGAACCCCGCCGAGGACCAGCGCTCCTCGAGGGTGGACAGCGGGATGCGCACGAGGTGGTTGCTGTCCCGCGTGTGCAGCCGGGTGTAGTCGCCCTGCGCCTGGGCGTAGATGACGGCGGACCGCTTGACGAAGGTGGTGATGCCGGCGAGCTCGACCGGGATGACCTCGTCGTCGTCCTGGCGCTGCGTCGGGGCGGACTGTGGTGCGGGCGCGGGGCGGGCCGCGACGACCCGGCGGACGGCCTCCGCGAGGCGCTCCTCGCGGACGGGCTTGAGGACGTAGTCGATGGCGTCGACCTCGAAGGCGTCGACGGCGTGCTGGTCGTGGGCGGTCACGAAGACGAAGGACGGCGGCTCCTCCTGGGCGGCCGCCGCGCGGGCCACGTCGAGACCGTCGAGGCCGGGCATGCTGATGTCGCAGAAGACGACGTCCACGTCGTTCTGGGCCAGGATCGCGAGGGCCTCGGCGCCGCTGCCGGCCAGGTGGATCCGCCCGAGGCGCGGATCCTCGCCGAGCAGGTAGGCAAGCTCGTCCCGCGCCGGCGGCTCGTCGTCGACGACGAGCGCGGCGAGGCGAGGTCCGGTCACGTCTGCGTGGTGCTCCGCCATGGTGCCCCCTATTGTCCTGCATGGACGCCGGGAGCCCACTTGGGCACGGTGAAGGTCACCCGGGTGCCCGCCCCTGGCGCGGTTTCGACCACGACGCCGTGGGCGTCGCCATACACCTGCCGCAGGCGGGCGTCCACGTTGCCCAGGCCCACGTTGTCGCCGTCGTGCTCGCCCGACAGCACCGAGCGGACCCGCTCGGGGTCGGACCCGGCGCCGTCGTCCTCGACGCTGACCTGGGTGACCGTGCCGAGGTCCCGCGCGGTGATGCGGATCGTGCCGTCGCCGACCTTGCGCTCGAGGCCGTGACGGACGGCGTTCTCGACGAGCGGCTGCACCGAGAGGTAGGGGACGGCGTTGCCGAGCACCTCCGGGGCGATGTCCAGGTCGACCTTGAGCCGGGGGCCGAAGCGGGCCTGCTCGAGGGCGAGGTAGCGCTCGATGTTGACCAGCTCCTCCTCGAGCGTGGTGAACGCGCCGCCGCTGCGGAAGGAGTAGCGCGTGAAGTCGGCGAACTCCAGCAGCAGCTCGCGGGCGCGGACGGGGTCGGTCCGCACGAAGCTGGCGATGGCGGCGAGGGAGTTGTAGACGAAGTGCGGGGAGATCTGCGCCCGCAGGGCCAGCAGCTCGGCCTCCATCGTGCGGGTGCGCTGGCGGCTGAGCTCGGCGAGCTCGACGTTGGTCGACACCCAGCTCGCGACCTCGCGCGTGGCCCTGGTCAGGCCGTAGCTCACGTCCGGGGCGTAGGCGACGAGCGCGCCGATGACGGTCTCGTCGCTGACGATCGGCGCCGCCACCGCGGAGCGGATCGGGCAGTCCTCGTCGACGCACACGAGGCCGCGCACCACCTCGAGGTCACCGGTCGCGAGGACCTGCTCGACCAGGTCGACGGCACCCGCCGCGTGACGCTCACCGGTGCCCTCCCAGACGAGCAGGGCCTGCGTGTCGAGGATCGCGAGCGCCGGCACGCCGAGCAGGGCGCGCAGGTGCCGCGCGGCCTTGGCGCTGCCCTCCGGCGTCAGGCCGTCCTTGAGGTGGGGAGCCGCGAGCCCGGCGGTGTGGAGGGCGTCATACGTCGCCTCCTCGACGGGGGAGGAAAAGGTGCGCCGCACGCGGACCACCCGCAGCGCGAGCCACGCGGCCAGGACCAGCAGGGCCGCGAGGACGGCGATCAGCGCGACGGAGCTGCGCGCGGGCCCTTCGAGCATGGACCGATCGTAGGGCGTGAGTCCCTAGGCTGACCCCGTGAGCTCCCCCGTCGCCGCCTCCGTCGAGCCCCTGCTGCGCCTGCCGGGGGTGACCGACGCCGTCGCGGCCGCCCGCGAGGCCTGCACGCAGCTGCGCTGGCACCAGGCCCTGCGCCGCCGCATCCCCGAGGCCGCCGCCGAGTCGCGGGTGCGAGGTGCCAGGGAGACGGCCTTCCTCGACGGCATCCAGTTCCCCGTCGAGACGGTCCGCGACCTGAGTCGTGGAGCGCTGTCCTGGCGAGACGACCCCCTCCCGGACGAGCAGGTGCTGCGGGGGGCGGTGCAGGTGACGGCCGAGGCCGAGCACCTGCGTGCCGTGCTGTCTGCGGCGCCGCGACAGGTCGTGGCGCGTCTGCACACGGCGGCCGCGACCCCGTTGGGCGTCGAGGCGGCGGCGCTCGGGCGTCCTCGGGGCCCGGAGGCGGTGTGCGCGGAGCTCGTCGAGCTGGGGGAGCCGGTCGCGGCCGAGCGGGTCGCCGCCAGGCTGGACGGGATCGTGGAGCTGCTGCGCGCCGTGGGGCCGGTGCCCGCCGGCGTGGTGGGGGCTCTCGTGCACGCGGAGATGGCGGTGGTGCGTCCGTTCGAGCGCGGCAACGGGCTGGTGGCGCGGGCCCTGGAGCGCGTGGTCGTGCAGGCCGGCGGGCTCGACCCGACCGGCGTCGCGGTGCCCGAGGCCGGTCACCGGTCCCTCGGGCAGACGGCGTATGTCGGAGCGCTCGCCGCCTATGCCACGGGGACGCAGGACGGGGTGCGGCTGTGGCTGCTGCACTGCTGCGAGGCGATGGTCGCGGCGGCGGCCGAGGGCACGCGGGTCGCCGACGCCGTGCTCGCCGGCCGCACCGCGTGATCCCGCCGGTGCGGTCAGGCGGTCGCGCCGAGGCCGCCATCCAGGGGCTGTGCGCTCACCCGATCGAGGTAGTCCTCTCGGCCCCCTCGTGCGTCGTCGCGCACTAGTCATGTCGCGCCCGTGAGTCACCTTTATCGATGTAACGCATCGCTGAGTGCGCCAGAATAGGCCGAACGGGTGACTTTGGGCGCCCGGGGTGGGTAGTGACTAGTCATTTGTCCGAGTCCGTCGCATCATGGAGTTACGCGCTCCCTTCGGGTCGAGCGCAGTGCATGGGCTCTTCCCCCCCAGAGCCTATGCACGGCGACCCCCGTCACCCCCCCCGACGGGGGTCGCCCCATGTCCGCACCCAGGTGCCCGCCCCCTCGCTCACGGGTCACTT